>JAAYZO010000130.1 GCA_012514865.1 Lentisphaerota bacterium
GCGAGGCACTGGTACCGAAGCTGGTTCGCGGCGTTACCGCCACAGTCAGGGTCTTCGTTCTGCTCATGGAACCGCGTTCCTTTTCCTAAGCCCGCCCACGGGCTCTCTCAGCCGTTCACCGGCGATGATGCGAGCGGTACTATACTACACGTACTGAGCCGCCTCCAGTCGGAACAGCGTCGAAACCGACTGGCCCTCATGGATGCGCCGGATCGCCTCGCCCAGAAGCCTGGCCACGCTGAGCACGACGACCTTGGGGTCCTGCAGTTCGGGGCGCAGCGGCACGCTGTCGGTGACGATCATCTGCCGGATAGGGCTGCGGCGCAGGGTCTCGAGGCCCTGGACGGTCAGGCAGCAGTGCGAGACGGCCGCGTAGATGCCGCCCGCGCCGGCCTCGGCCAGGCGTTCGGCGGCCTGCGTCAGGGTCGAGGCGGTCGTGGTCAGGTCGTCGACCAGGACACAGTCGCGGTCCTTGACATCGCCGACCAGGTGCGAGGAGGCGACCTGGGTGGCGCTGACGCGGCGCTTGGCCACCACCGCGAAGCCGGCGCCGAGCATGTCGGCATAGGCCTGGGCGATCTTGACACTGCCGGAATCCGGGGCGACCACCACCGCGTCCGGGTGCAGGGTGCGCTGCAGGTGAGCCACCAGCACGGGGGCGGCGTAGAGGCAGTCGACCGGGATATCGAAGAAGCCCTGGATCTGCTGGGCGTGCAGGTCCATGGTCAGGATGCGCTCGGCCCCGGCCGTCACCAGGAGATTGGCCACCAGCTTGGCCGTGATCGGCACCCGCGGCTGGTCCTTGCGGTCCTGGCGGGCATAGCCGAAGAAGGGCAGCACGGCCGTGATGCGCCCGCAGGAGGCGCGCCGGGCTGCGTCGAGCATGATCAGCAGTTCCATGAGGTTCTCATTCGGCGGCGAGCAGGTCGGCTGGATGATGAAGACGTCCTCGCCGCGCACCTGTTCGGCGATTTTCACGAAGGTCTCGCCGCCGGGAAAGCGGCTGCTGTGCAGGTCGCCGAGGCGGGTGCCGATCGACGCGGCGATGTGCCGTGCCAACTCGGGGTGGGCCGAACCGCTGAACAGCTTGATCGCCATACTCATGCCGCCAAACTCCGCAATGGGCTGAGCCGAAAAGACGATACTATAAGAGCCCGCGCCGCCGCCGCCAGTACCCGCGTCGCGACGGGCCTCCGGCGGGGCGTCTCCGAAATCTGCGGTCCGGCGTCGTCGGCCGGGGTTGCCAACCTCCTGGCGCGGGCGATATTGGTCCGTTGCGCCCGGACCCGGCCGCCCCGGCTGGTGATGTGGCCGGGCGGCATCGCCGTTCGGCGTCCTATACAGCTTTGTTGACGACGCACACGCGTCACGCGCGACGCGCACCCGCGCCGCGGCCGCCGGTCTCGCCGGCCGGATCGCCGCGAGGGTGTCCGGCGTGCCAAGGAGTACGGACAGAGGCATGAGTCTGCTGGAGTACATCAAGGGCCGTGCCCGAGGGCGTCTGCGTCTGCTGGTCTGCGGCCATCCGACCCTGCGTCGTCGTGCCGAGCCGGTGGCGGCGGTGACGCCGGAGATCCGCGAGCTGGCCGAGCGCATGATTCGGACCATGCTCGAGAACGACGTGGTCGGCGTCGGCCTGGCCGCCCCGCAGGTGGGGCGCAGCCTGCGGCTGATCGTCCTCGGCACGCATGACCCCGAGCGGCCGCTGTCGCCGACGGCCTCGCCTGGCGAGATGCTCCTGGGACCGCGTATGCCCCTGGCACTGGTCAACCCCGAGGTCGTCTGGTTCTCGCCTGAGACCGAGGCGGTGTCCGAGGGCTGCCTGAGTGTGCCCGAGGTGGCCGGTCCGGTCGAACGGCCCAAACGCGTCATCCTGCGCGCCGCGACGCTGGACGGCGAGACCCTCCAGGTCGAGTGCGGCGGTCTCCTGGCGCGCTGCATTCAGCACGAGATCGACCACCTGGACGGCATCCTCTTCATCGACCGGCTGCGCGACGAAGACCGCGCCCGCGTGGCGCCGCAGATCTCGCTGTTGGAGCGCCGTGCCGCCCGTCACGCCGGCGCCGTGTCCGCCGAGGGAGGGCCCGGGAGCGGTGCCTAAGGAATGGCAAAAGCCCCAGATGCTGCGGGCCATCCTGGTCGGTCGTCGCCCGGCGCTCCTGGCGCCGATCGGCCTGCGCGACCTGGCGGTCGGGGTCTTCCTCTTCCCCGGCCAGGTCCTGGTCGCCACGCGGGCCGTCGGGAACTGGCGCCGGCCGCTGCTCCTGCTGGTCCTGGTCGGCCTGGCGTGCGGGCTGTTCACCGGCCTGGCGTCCTGGCCGCGGCTGTACCGCCAGAGCCTGGAGTGGGCCACCTGGTTCGGCGGCACCGTCGGCGAGTTCCGCCTTCAGGACGACTCCTTCGCCTGGGCCACCCCCGCGACCCTGCCGCACACGACGCGCTGTCAGCGCTGGCGTGTTGACTTCGCGCCGGCCGGGGCGCCCTTCGCGCCTGAGCGCGGCGATGGCCGCGAGCGCCGGGGTGTCTGGATCACTGCCGAGTCCATACGGCTCTGGTGGATGGTGCCGGCCGGGCTGTTCAGCCGCACCGAGTCCGGGATGGTCCTCAAGAGCACCGACATCAGCGAATCGGTGAAGGCCCTCCTGCGGGCGAGCGGCCGCGAGGTCGTCGTCGGTGCCGAACTGGGTGACCTGACCCGCCGGGCGCTGCGCCTGGGGGTGCCCTTCTACCTGCTGGGCAACTGCGTGGCGGTGATGCTGCCGGTGATGCTGTACATCTGGCTGTTCACCCTGATGGCGGTCCTGCTGCGCCGGGGCGAGGTGACCGGCGGCTTCGCCTCGGTGTTCGCTGCCAATGTCCTCTGCGCGGTGCCGGCGATGTGCGTGGCCGGGGTCTACGCCAGCCTGCGTCTGCCGGCTCTCGATTTCCACACCGTGTTCATTCTGGCCTTCTTTCTCTATATTACCATGGCCTTTGCGTCTGTCCGGCGGATGCTCGCCGAAGACTGAGCCGGTGCCGACGGGAGCAGTGGTGCGATCATGGTGCTACTACGAGACATTCTTCTGGGCCTATGGCAGAATCTGCTTGGGCTGATCGGCTACTTCTCCAAGCAGACGCAGGAGGCCGGGATTGCTGTCGATCCGCTGTTGATCGCGGCGATTCTGCTGGCGCTGACGCTCTGGCTGGGCTCGGGGTGCTGGGCCTCGTCGATCGCCAGCAGCCGCCGCCACTCGGCCGTGCTGAGCTTCATCCTCGGCCTGGCCGTGCCCTGGGTCTACCCGCTGGTCATCGTCTTCGCGATGGATATCAAGGGCGCCCGCGCCCGCCAGCGCCAGCAGCGTGACGCCGCCGCCCGCGACGCCGCCAAGGATGACGAACGGCGCCGCGTCGCCGAGCTGATCGGCCGCGAGCCGGCCGAGGCGACACCCGGCATGGCGGCCGGCGCCGGCGCCGAGCCCGCCGTGGGCGACCTCGGGGCCGACGAGGAACCGCAGGTCTTCGACAAGGCCTACTTCGAGAGCATCGCCCGCGATGACCAGGGCAACCCCGCCGGGCCCTGGCGCGTCGTCTTCGGTGACAACGAGGTCAAGGTCCTGCGCATCCTCGAGCCTCTGCCCGAGGTCGTCTCGGTCGAGATCGCCGGCCGCGACGGCGCGCCGGCGAAGTTCCGAATACCCTACGCCCGGATCACCGTGTGCGAGCCGTGCTGACGGCCCGGCCCGAGCGCGTCGTTGCCGTGACCGCCCCGGCGCCGCCGGTGAGACCCGTCCGGCCGTGTCCATTGCCGCCCCTGGCCGCCGGGCCGTACGCCGCCCGACCGCCCCGGCGGTGTCAGGTGCCCGAATCGAGAGAGTGAGCCATGTTCAGACCCGTCGATCCCCAGGTTTCCTTCGCCGATATGGAGCGCGAGACACTCGCCTTCTGGGAGGCCGAGAAGGTCTTTGAGGCCAGTATCGAACGCCGCCGCGACGGGAAGCCCTACGTCTTCTACGACGGCCCGCCCTTCGCCACCGGCCTGCCGCACTACGGACACCTCCTCGCCGGCACCATCAAGGACGTCGTGCCGCGCTACCAGACCATGCTCGGACGCTGCGTCGAACGCACCTTCGGCTGGGACTGCCACGGCCTGCCCATCGAGGCCCTCGCGCAGGATGTCCTCGGCCTCGCCGGTGCCCCCGCCATCAAGGAGCGCGGCGTCGATGTCTTTAACGAGCAGTGCCGGTCGATGGTCCTGCGCTACGTCAACGAGTGGCGCTCGACCGTCACCCGCATGGGCCGCTGGGTCGACTTCGACCATGGCTACAAGACCATGGATACGACCTTCATGGAGACCATCTGGTGGGTCTTCCGGCAGCTCTGGGACCAGGGCCGCATCTACCGCGCCCACCGCATCATGCCCTACAGTTGGCGGCTCAATACGCCCCTGTCGAATTTCGAGGCCAACCGCAACTACCAGGATGTCCAGGACCCGGCGGTGACCTGCCGGCTGCGCCTGCGCCAGGCCCCCGAGGGCCTGCCGGAATCTGCCGCCGTCTACCTGCTGATCTGGACGACGACGCCGTGGACCCTCCCCGAGAACCTCGCCGTCTGCGTCGGGCCGGCGATCGACTACGTGATCGTCCGCGACCGCGCCACGGGTGATCACTACGTCCTGGCCGAGGCCCGCCTCGGGGCGTACTACCGCGATGCGGCCGAGTACGAGGTCGTGCGACGTCTCCCCGGCAGCGCCCTGATCGGCGGCACCTACGCGCCGCTGTTCCCGTACTTCGCCGACCAGCCCGGCGCCTTCCGCATCCTCGGCGACGCCTTCGTCTCGACCGACGAGGGCACCGGCATCGTGCATATGGCACCGGCCTACGGCGAGGACGACTACCGCGTCTGCCGTGCCGCCGGCATCGACCTGGTCGACCCGCTCGACGAGGATGCCATCTTCACCGACCGCGTTCCGGATTTCGCCGGCCTGCACTGCAAGGAGGCCGACAAGCCCATCATCGCCTGGCTCAAGAAGGCCGGCTCGCTGGTGCACCAGAGCACCATCGTGCACAGCTACCCGTTCTGCGAGCGCACCGACACGCCCCTGATCTACCGTGCCATCGAGGCGTGGTACGTGCGCGTCGAGGACCTCCGCGACGGCCTCCTGAAGAGCAACGACCAGGTGCGCTGGGTGCCGCCCTTCGTCGGCGCCAACCGCTTCGCCAACTGGCTCGGCGAGGCCAAGGACTGGAATGTCAGCCGCAACCGCTTCTGGGGCTCCTGCATCCCGGTCTGGATCAACGAGGCCGACCCCAAGGATATGATCTGCGTCGGCTCCATCGCCGAACTGGAGGAGCTCTCCGGCGAACGCGTCGAGGACCTCCACAAACACTACATCGACCGCATCCTCATCCGCCGCGACGGCAAGACCTACCGGCGTACCCCCGAGGTCCTCGACTGCTGGTTCGAGAGCGGCTCGATGCCCTACGCCCAGCACCACTACCCGTTCGAGAACCGCGCGCGCGTCGACGCCACCTTCCCGGCCGACTTCATCGCCGAGGGCCTCGACCAGACCCGCGGCTGGTTCTACACCCTGGTGGTCATCGGCACCGCCCTCTTCGGCAAGGCGCCCTTCCGCAATGTCGTGGTCAACGGCCTGGTCCTGGCCGAGGACGGCCGCAAGATGTCCAAGCGCCTGAAGAACTACCCTGACCCGGTCGCGGTGATGAACGAGTACGGCGCCGATGCCCTGCGGCTCTGCCTGCTGAACTCGCCGGTGGTCAAGGCCGAGGACCTGCGCTTCAGCGAGAATGCCGTGCGCGAGGTCATGCGCACCGTCATCCTGCCCCTGTGGAATGCCTACAGCTTCTTCGTCACCTACGCCCGCGTCGACGGCTGGCAGCCGCCGGCCGCCACGGCCGGACCGCGCCCCGCCCCGGAGAATGTCCTCGACCGCTGGATCCTCTCCCAGGTCGAGGCCTGCACCCGCGACCTGCGGCAGTTCATGGATGACTATGACCTCCAGAAGGCCAGCACCCGCTTCGTCGGCTTCATCGACGACCTCACCAACTGGTACATCCGGCGCAGCCGGCGGCGCTTCTGGAAGAGCAGCAACGACGCCGACAAGGCCGAGGCCTACCAGACCCTGCACGTCGTCCTGATCGAGTTCTGCAAGCTGGCGGCGCCGTTCATCCCCTTCGTCACCGAGGCGATCTACCGCAACCTGCGCACCGCCGATATGCCCGAGTCGGTCCACCTCTGCGACTACCCGGCCGCCACCGGCGACCGCCTCGATGAGGCCCTCAACCGCCGCATGGCCAACACCATGAAGGCGGTCTCGCTGGGCCGCTTCCTGCGGACGCAGGCGGCCCTGAAGGTGCGCCAGCCGCTGCAGAGCGCGGTCCTGGTCAGCGCCGACCCGACCATCCGCGCCGACCTCGAGGCCATGGCCGGGGTGGTGGCCGACGAACTGAATGTCAAGGCGGTGCACGTCCAGGCGGCGGAGGAGGAGCTGGTGCATCTCAGTGCCCGCGCCAACTTCAAGGTCCTGGGGCCGCGTCTGGGCCGGCGCATGCGCGTGGCGGCGCAGGCGGTCGAGCGCCTCGACAGCGCCGCCATCGGCCGGCTGCGTTCGGGCCAGACGCTCTGCCTGGACCTCGCCGACGGCGGCGAGGCGGTCTCGATCGCGGCCGATGACATCCTCGTCCAGCGCCAGGAACGCCCCGGCCTGACCGTGGCCAACGAGGGCGAGATCACGGTGGCCCTGGAGACGACCCTGTCGCCGGAGCTGCGCCGCGAGGGCTGGGCCCGCGAGATCGTCAGCCGCATCCAGAACCTGCGCAAGGACGCCGGCCTGGAGGTGACGGACCGCATCGCGGTCACCTACCAGCTCCCGGAGGCGGCCGCAGCGGCACTCGACGACTTCGCCGAGTACATTCGTAACGAGACCCTGGCCGTGAGCCTGGCGGCGGCCGCGCTGCCGGCGACGGCCGAGGCCGAGATCAACGGCGAGCCCTGCCGGCTGGCGGTGCAGCGCGTTCAGGGCTGAGGCGGCGCCGGCCGCGGCTGAGCTGCCGACGAGCGGAGAAGCGTGACGATGCCTGTGACCTATGTATGCCCGACGTGTTCGGCGAAGATGACCGTCGATGGCCCGGTCGAGAGTCTGCGTTGCCCGGCCTGCCGGGTCGCCATGACCCCGCAGGCCGCCCCCGGCGCGGCGCCGGCCGCAGCCGCTCGCGTCGTGGCCCCGGCGCCGGTGGCGCCGGCCTTCAAGGGCCTGAAGGTGGCCCGCGCCGTCCGCGCTATCGGCGACGCGCGCCCGGCGGCCGCCGCGCCGCCGCCGCCGGTCGCGGCTACGCCGGTCGCGGCCGAGACGCAGTCGGTGGCCGTGCCGGTGGCCCCCGGCGGCAGCCTGGCCCAGGAAATGGAGAAGATGGTCCAGACGGCCCGCCGCCAGGCCGAGAAAGAGGCCGAACTGGTGCTCGAGACCGCCCGCCTCAAGGCCCAGCAGGAGGCCGAGGCCTACCGGCGGCACCTCGAGGAGGACCTGGCCCGACAGGTCGCAGAAATCCGCGCGCGCAGCGAGAAAGAGGCCGCCGATGCCGCCCGCGCCGCCATCGACGCCGCCCGCCAGCAGGCCCTGCATCAGGCCGAAGAGGCCGTCACCAAGGCCCGGGCGCAGGCCAAGGCACAGGCTGAGGCGGAGGCCGAAGAGGCCCGCAAGACCGTCATCGCCGAGGTCCAGAAACTCGCCCGCGAAGCCCGCGCCAAGGCCGACGAGATCCGCACCAAAGCCCAGGCCGACGCCGAACGCCAGAGCGCCGACGCCAAGACCGAGGCGGAGACCCTCCTCGGCGCCGCCCGCGCTGAGGCCGACCGCCTCAAGGCCGAGGCCGAGAAGCTCCAGGATGAGACGCGGCGGGCCCTCGTCGAGAAGGCCAAGGCCGTCGCCAGCGAGGTCCGCGAACGCGCTCAGCAGGAGGCCGAGGCCCTCCGCCGTAAGGCCGCCGACGAGGTCGAACAGCTCCGCCAGCAGGCCGAGACCCTGCGCCGTGAGGCCCAGGCCGCTGCCGCCAAGGCCGACGCCGCTAAGGCCGACGCCGCCAAGGCTGACGCCGCCAAGGCTGACGCCGCTAAGGCTGACGCCGCTAAGGCCGACGCGCCGGCAGACAGCACCGCCGCCGCCGCGACGACGCCCGGCGGCGACGCCCCAGCCGCCCCCGGCGGCGCTGCGGCGGTCCCGGCCGACGCGGCGGTCGAGGGCCTGCAACGCCGCATCAGCGACCTCGAGAAGGACGGCGAACGCGCCCGCAGCGCCTTCGAGAAGCGCCTCAAGGCCGAGGGCGACCTCAAGGAGTCGGCCCTGCGCGATGCCAGCGAGGCGCACCGCCTGCAGTTCAAGGTCTCGCTCCTGCTGCGCCTGATGGGCCCCTTCCTGCTTCTCTACGGCCTCTTCGCCGTGGCGCGGGTCGACGGCGGTGCGGCCCGAGCGGTGGCTGTGCTCGGACTGCTGGCCGCCGGCGCCCTCGGGCTGTGGGGCTTCCTGCTCAGCCGCCGCCTGAAGGGCCACGTCGACGCCCTCTTCGAGTTCTTCTTCCGCGACCACCTCAAGGCCAGCCGCAGCGGCGGTGACGCCGCCGGCAACGGCTCCGCCATCGCCCCGGCACCGCCTGCCGAGGGGAAGAGCCCCGCCGCTCCGGCCAAGCCTGGCGCCCCCGGCAAGGGCCGCCGGCCCGACTCCCTGGCGCGCTTTGGCAAGGCCTACCAGCGCCGCGGCGCCGAGCGGCCTGCCGCCGCCACTCCGGACGAGACCGGCCCCGCTGAGGCCGCGGCTCCCGGGGCGGCCCCGGCCGAGACGCCAGCCGCTGAGCCCCCGTCGGGCGAGAAGACACCGTCCAGCGAGAAGGCCCCGTCCAGCGAGAAGACACCGTCCAGCGAGAAGACACCATCGGGCGAGAAGACCCCGTCCGGCGAGACGGCGGCAGGAACCGCATCGCCGGGTGACGCGGTGAAGGCGGCCGGGGCGGGTGCCGGCCCGGTGTGAGCCGTGGTATCGGCCCGGCCGTGGTGGGACCGTTGACGCGCAGGCAGACGGGCACGCCGAGCGTGCTGCAGGAAAACGACCCGAGGAGGGCGACGGCACGTCATGGGAGCGCTGCTGCTGGCATGGCTTGAGCTGACCTTCGTGATGGTCTCCATCATGCTGTTTCACAGCCTGCGGAGGCAGATCGGCTCGAGCCCGTTCTACCTGAGTCTGGGGATGTTCTTCGTCCTCGGCCAGGTCGTCACCTCGGCGAATCTGATGATCGACCCCGGGGTGACGGGCCTGCGGGTCAACCTCGGCCACACCACCCTGATGGCGCCCTACCTGGCGGCCTTGCTGATCGTCTACATCGTCGACGGCACCACCGAGGCGCAGCGCCTCATTCTGGGCATTCTGGCTCTTCTGGTGAGCTACTACTACCTGGCCAGCGTCATCAGCAGCCAGTGCGCCTGGTCGACTTACGTGACCATGGCGGCTGACAACACCCGGTACCTCCAGGCGGTCTTTCAGCAGAGCAAGCGCACCATCCTGGCCTCGTCCGCGGCGACTGTCCTGGACCTCTTCGTGCTGCCGGTCGTCTTCCAGTTCTTCTACAACCGCCGCGCCCGTCTGTTCATCGCGGTTCTTGGCACGCTGGTGCTGACGCAGGTCGTCGACTCGTTCGTCTATCAGCTCATCGCCTTTCCGCATCTGGAGGAGTGGTGGGACCAGCTTCGGGCGACCTACCTGGCGCGTGCCGCCGGGCTGGTCTGGCTCAGCGGCCTGACCGCCGTCTACCTGGCCATGTGCCCGATCGACACCCGCGACAGCCGCCGGCCGCTGGACATCGTCATGGACTTCGTCGGCGCCTACGGCGTCACGCGCGAGCTGCGCCAGTCCTTGCGCGAGTGGGAAGGCCGCTATCGCACCGTGGTGCAGAGCACCAGCGACCTGATCTTCATTGTCGCCGCCGACGGCCGCGTGCTGAATGCCAACCCGGCCGCCCTGCGGGCCCTGGCGCTCCGCGACGGCGACAGCTTCTCGGTCTCGGAGGTGCTGCGCACCCTGAACAACGAGCCGTGGGACTGGCCGGCGCTTTGGGCGAACCTCCTCGACGGCAGTGCCGCCGGGGGAGTCCTGCAGCGCGACGGCCGCGCCGTGCCGCGTTCCGGCGGCGAGCCGATCGAACTCGACGCCAGCATCGCCCGCGGCGAGCTGAACGAGGCGCCGGTGGCGGTCATCAGTGCCCGCGATGTCACCTCACGGCATCGCCTCGAGGGCGAACGTCGACAGCTCCAGGAGCAGCTCCTGCACGCGCAGCGCATGGAGGCCGTCGGACAGCTCGCCGGCGGCGTCGCCCACGACTTCAACAACCTCCTGCACTCCATCCAGGGCAGCCTGGATGCCCTCAGCAAGCAGTGGGACCTCTCGGCCGCCAGCCGCGCCATGGTCAGCAACATCGAGGAGGCCACGGCGCGCGCCTCGGAGCTGACCAACCAGCTCCTCGGCTTCGCCCGGCGCGGCAAGTACACACTCGAGCGGCACGACCTCGCCGAGCTCATCGAGACCGCCGTCGCCCTCTTCGAGCCGGTGGCCGGCGCCGCCGTGCAGCTCAAGACCATCATCGCCCCCGATCCCATGATCGTGCATGTCGACAGCACTCAGATCCAGCAGGTCTTCCTGAACCTCCTGCTCAACGCCCGCGATGCCATCCAGGCCAAGGGCGAACCGGGCGGCCGCATCGTCCTGCGCGCCGAGGTCGCCGCCGAGCACTCGCCGGGGTGGGCCTTCCGCCTCCGGCCTGAGGCGCGAGCCCATGACTTCGTCTGTGTCCGCATCCGCGATAACGGCGTCGGCATGTCCACCGAGATCCTCAAGAACATCTTCACGCCCTTCTTCACGACCAAGGGCGTCGGTAAGGGCACCGGCATGGGCCTGGCCATGGCCTACGGCTGCATCGGCAACCACCACGGCTGGATCCATGTCGAAAGCGAGCCCGGTCGCGGCAGCGAGTTCTTCGTCTTTGTGCCCAGAGTGGTGTAGACTGTACGGGTGAACACGAACGTGAGTGGCAGCCTTCTAGACAGCATACGCGGGCCGCGGGATGTGCAGGCCCTCCCGGCCGAGAGCCTGGCGGCCCTGGCGGCGGATCTGCGCGCCGAGCTGCTGCAGATCGTCTCGCGCCAGGGCGGCCACCTGGCCTCGAATCTCGGCATCGTCGAGCTGACCATCGCCCTGGTGCGCTGCCTCGACCTCGAGCAGGACGCCGTCGTCTGGGACACCGGCCACTCCGGCTACGTCTACAAACTCCTCACCGGCCGCCGCGACCTCATGCAGCGCCTGCGCGCCGACGGCGGCTGCTGCGGCTTCCTGAACCGCGACGAGAGCCCCTACGACAGCTTCGGCGTCGGCCACGCCGGGACGGCCATCTCCGCCGCCCTTGGCATCGCGGCGGCGCGCGACCGCACCGGCGAGCCCGGCCGGGTCGTGGCCGTGGTCGGCGATGGCGCTCTCGGCTGCGGCAGCTCCCTGGAGGGCCTCAACAGCATCGTCGAGACCACCCGGAACTTCATCCTCGTGGTCAATGACAACCGCATGTCCATCGCCCCGAATGTCGGGGCCCTCTCGCGCTACCTCGCCCGCGTCATCCCGGACGAGCGCTACAACCAGTTCCGCCAGGCCGTCTCCAGCAGCATCAAGCGCATCCCGCGCGTCGGCGGCCGCCTCGGACGCCTGGCCCGGCGCGTCGAAGAGGCCGCCAAGAGCGTCATCGTCCCCGGCGCCGTCTTCGAGGAACTCGGCCTGCGCTACATCGGGCCCCTCGACGGTCATGACCTGAACAGCCTCTGCGCCACCTTCGCCGCGGTCCGTCGCATGGCCGAGCCGGTCGTGGTGCATGTGCTTACCGAGAAGGGCCGCGGCTACGACCATGCCGAGCGCTCGCCGGAGGCCTTCCACGGCGTCGGGCGTTTCGAGATCGCCTCCGGCAAGTCCGCCGAGGCGGCCGCACCGGCCGCGGCCGGGCCGACCTTCTCGGCCGCCCTCGGCGATTGGCTCTACGCGGCCGCCCGCCGCGATGGCCGCGTCATGGCCATCACCGCCGGCATGTGCCACGGCACCGGCCTGGCGCGCTGCCGCGAGCACCTGCCCCGGCAGTTCTTCGACGTCGGCATCGCCGAGGAGCACGCCGTCATCTTCAGCGCCGGCATGGCCACCCGCGGGCTGCGGCCGGTGGTGGTCATCTATGCCAGCTTCATGCAGCGCGCCGTCGACTACGTCCTCCATGACGTCTGCCTGCAGCGCCTCCCCGTGATCTTCTGCCTGGACCGCGCCGGCGTCGTCCCCGACGGCCCGACCCACCACGGCATCCACGACCTCGCCTTCTGGCAGAGCCTGCCGCACCTGGCCGTCCTGCAACCGGCCGACGCCGCCGAGCTGCACGCCATGCTCGACCTCTGCCTGGAACGCGGCGAGCCGGTGGTGGTGCGCTACCCGCGCCAGGTCGCGGCGGCACTCCTGCCGGAGGGCGCCCCGCGCGCCCCCGTGGCCTGGGGCCGCGCCGAGGTCCTGCGCCCGGGCGCCGACGTGGCCCTCTGGGGCCTCGGCCGCGAGGCCGCCACTGCCCTCGCGGTCGCCGAGGCTCTGCAGGCGCATGGGCTCGACGCCGCCGTCGTCAACCCGCGCTTCGTCAACCCCCTCGACCGCGAGCTGCTGCGGCAGCAGTGCCAGGCCGGCATGCCGATCGTGACCCTCGAGGATCACGTCGTCGAGGGCGGCTTCGGGACCCTCGTGCGCGCCGCCCTCGCCGACTGCGGCCCGGCCCGCATCCTCTCCCTGGGATGGCCCCGCGAGATCCTGCCCTGGGGCACCGAGGACGGCATCCGCCGGCAGTACCGCCTCGATACCGCCGCCCTCGTCGACGACATCCGCGCCTTCGTGCGCGGCCATGCCGCCACGGCGCCCTGACGACCCAGGAAGGACTGCACCATGATCGGACCGTTCCCCAGCGACGAGTTCTTCAGCCTCCACGAACGCCTGGTGCTGACGCCCGGGCCGAGTCATGGCGAAGGCCCGCGCCGTGACCTGCTGCGCCAGTACCTGGCCGAGCGCGGCCTGCCCGCCGAGGTCGATGGCGCCGGCAATCTCCTGGTCCGCCTGGGCCCTACGGGGCCGTGGTCGGAGACGGCCGTCCTCGATGCGCATCTCGACGTCGTCGAGCGCGGCCACGCCCTGGACATACAGCGCACCGCCGAGCACCTCCAGGGCCTCGGCGTCGGCGACAACCAGACTGCCGTGGCCATGCTGGCGCTCGCCCTGCTGCGCCTGCAGGCCGCGCCGACGCCCCTGCGCCGGCCGCTCCTCGGGCTGTTCTCGGTCGGCGAGGAGGGCC
>JAAYZO010000939.1 GCA_012514865.1 Lentisphaerota bacterium
GGGTGCCGGATACAACACGGCGAAACATCGCTTGCGGAGCCTCCCTGCGACCCGCCGTACCGGCGCCCTGAAAGGGCATCATTCATCAGCCCAGGGCAACGCCCTGGGAAAACAGATGCTACGCATGGCAGGCTGAAAGCCTGCGACAAAACGACGCACGCCACGACGCGACGTTTCATACGCGCCACCCCGCGGCGCTGTCCGGTGTCCCCGATGGCCCTTGAGTCCCTTCCGCGCCGCGGCTGGTGCCGCCGCCTCCGTGCGGCGGGGTGCGGTGCGGGGTCCGCTCAGCGTGGGGCAGTCCCGGCCCAGAGGAAGGCCGGGTCGAGGCCGGCGCCGTCGGCAAAGAGTTCCGGGGTGACGATGCGCAGGTAGCTCTCGATCTCGGCGGCGACATCGCGGGCGGCATGGGCCAGGATCACGTCACGGGCGAGTGACTGCCGCACCACCTCGCGGGGCACAAACTCGGCGAATTCCGGCGGCAGGACCTCGGCCGCGTGCTCCGGGTCGGCCGCCATCTCGGCGCCGGCGGCCAGCACCGCCTGCAGGAGGGCCTCGACGCGTTCGGGGTCAGCCTGAACCAGCCGCGCGTGCACCGCCAGGCCGGCAATCGGCAGACGCGCCGCGCCGCCGCGGCGGCGCGCGTACTCGTCCTCGAGCTGCACCACGACCCGCAGCGCGGGCACCTGCTGCAGCATCGTCGTGACCAGCGGCTCGGGCAGGAGGGCGCTGTGCGCCTTGCCTTGAAGGACCTTCAGCGCCAGTTGGCGTGGCTCATGCGGGTCGAAGGTGATGGCGGCAGCGGTCTCGGGCAGGATCGCCCGGACGATGTCCACGGCGGGACTGCCAAACGGCGCGTAGGGCAGGCTGCGCTGGCGGAAGTCGTCGAGGCCGGTGATCGCCGGGTCGGTGCTGACGAGGGCGAACTTGCGCCATCCGGTGACCGCCAGGAGGACGACCGGGGCGCCGCGCTGGCGTGCCCGCGCGAAGCCGTCGATATGGCCGATCCAGGCGTCGCCTGCGCCGGCCAGGAGGAGGCCCTGCAGGTGGTCGGTCGTCTTCCAGAGCTGGCTCTGGACCGCGAAGACCGACTCCAGGCGTCCGGCGCGCACGGCCGCCCAGAGGGGAATCTGCGGGGTGGTGGTGCCCGGGTTGACATAGAGCCGCAGGGGCGGCGCCGCGCCTGTGGGCGTAACGCCGGCGGGGCCGGAGCGCGCGGCGCGCCAGGTCAGCAGGCCGCCGGCCAGCACGGCGACGGCGAGAAGCGCCAGGGTGAGGCGCAGGCGATGGGTGTCAGGACGAGCCACGGCGGTGCTGCGCTCCTCGATGGGGCCAGGGCGGCGAGCGGCGTGAGCCTTGTGAGAGGCGTCGCCCCGACGGGGGGTGCGGGGCGACATGTGCTATTCGGCGCCTGCGGTGGACATCGTGGACGGGGGTGGACATTGTGGACCGCGTGGACAGGATTCCAGCGCCCGCGAGCCGCACCCGCGTCGGGTTGCCGCCGGCACCCCGTGCCCGTCGACCGGTCGGGCGTGGACGGCGAGCGGCAAAAGGCGCGAAGGCGCCCTCGAGCCGCATCGGCACCGGGTTGTGCCGCCGGCACCGACCCACACGCCGCCGTCGGACGGCAACGTCACTCGTAGTAGTAGACCGGGAGCACCGCGTAGTTCGGGCGTTTCCACCAGGCTGCGTGGCCGTCGACGAAGCCGATGTTGGCGCCGTGGTTGTGGACCATGGGCGACATGGTCGCGTACGAAGCCTGATGTGGCCACCTCGTCATGCCGGGCGCGCCGCGGCGCACCCTCTGGTTACGACCGTGCCCGAACCGAATGCTCCGACAACAGGCGCACACTATAGCACCAAAGGCCGCCGAGCATACCATGGTTATTGCCCTGGGACGGCGGATGCGCCCGTGCCGGGCGCATTGCGGCGGGCAACTCCATGGCGCCGGGCGTGTCCAA
>JAAYZO010000940.1 GCA_012514865.1 Lentisphaerota bacterium
ATCCGGCCCTATCAGGACCCCTTCAGCCCGGTCCCCGTCACCCTCGGGCCGGTCTTCAGCGTCGCCGACCCCGAGGCCACCATCCTGGGCCGCTACGTCCACAGCCAGGCGCCGGCCCTCGCCTGGAAGCAGTCCGGCGGCATGCGCTCGTACTACGGCGCCCTGCCGCTCGCCTCGGCGACCCTCTTGCGCGCCATCTTCAGAACCGCCGGCGTGCACCTCTACACCGAGGCGCCGGCGTGGTTCCTGGGCAGCGACCGCCTCCTGGCCTTCCACGCCCCCGCCGCCATCGACGCGGCGGTGGTGCTGAAGCAGCCACGCTGGGTCCTCGACCTCTACGCCCAGGAAATCGTCGCCCGCGACAGCACCACCTTCGACCTGAAACTCGCCCCCGGCCAGAGCGCCCTCTACCTCCTGGGTGACCGCGACGAGGTCGACCGCTACCTCCAGGACCACGAGTAGCGCCCCGGGCCTGACCGATTCACGCGCCGCTGCATGGCACCTGAACAGGCCACCCTTCGGGCTTCGACGCGAGGCACTTGAGCCCCCCTGCTCAGGGCTGGCGTCGATGGGCTTCTCCAACTCCAGACACTGCCCCCGTCACGCTCGTGGACGCGTCTGCGCCCGTCCTCGGCACGTCGGAAGCAGCACCGCGCGGCCCACGAGAAAGGCACCGCCCAAAGCACCGCCTGAAGCCGTCCCTAGGGGATACTCCGCCAAACCGGCTTGCCGGGGTGGGGAGCATCCAGCACCGCTGTTCCCGATCGGGAACCCGCCTCCCCCGGGGCTGCCCTGCGCGCCGCTTATTCCCGAGCGGGAACCGCGACTCCTTGACACCCCTGCTCCGGCAGGCTAAATTCCCGATCGGTAACCATGATGACGACAGCACAACTGGGAGCGGCGATCCGCGCGCGCCGCCGGGAACTGGGGGTCACGCAGAACGACGTGGCCATGGCCTCCGGCACCGGCTTGCGCTTCATCATCGACGTGGAGAAGGGCAAGCCGACCTGTCAGACCGGCAAGATGCTGCAGGTTCTGCAGTCGCTGGGGCTCGACGTCTCGGTTGGGATCGGCAGCGACCGGCCGCCACTGGGTGAGGCCCTATGAAGCGGCTGACCGTCACCCTGAACCGTGATGCTGTCGGCACGCTCACCCAGGACGCCAGCGGCCTCCTGGCATTTCGCTACGACCCGGCGTGGCTGCGGCAGCCGGGTGCGATTCCCCTTTCCCGCTCGTTGCCGCTGCGCGGCGAGCCATTCCACGGCAGGCATGTCCGTCCGTTTTTCGCCGGAATCCTGCCCGACGAGGGCCCCAGGCAGCAGATCGCCGCGATCCTCGGCGTGAGCGAGCGCAACGACTTTGCCATCCTGGAGCGAATCGGCGGGGAGTGTGCGGGAGCCGTAACCCTGTTGCCGGACGGCGCGACTCCGCCTGACGCCGGCGAGCGCCCGGTGCGGCCACTCAGTGAGACCGAACTGGAGGAGATCATCGCCGAACTGCCCCGCCGGCCGCTGCTGGCGGGACGCGAAGGCGTGCGACTGTCGCTTGCCGGATCGCAGGGCAAACTGCCGGTCGTCATCGATGGCGGCGCCATCGCCCTGCCCTTGGGCAACACGCCAAGCACGCATATCATCAAACCCGAGCCGGAGCGCTTTCCCGGCCTGGTCGCCGTAGAACGGCTCTGCATGACGCTGGCACAGGCGGTCGGCCTGGCGGTCCCGACGGTCTCCAGACGGCTGATCGGCGGCAGGCCCTGCCTGGTGGTCCAGCGCTACGACCGGACGATCGGGCCGGACGGCAGGGTCCGACGTGTCCATCAGGAGGACTTCTGCCAGGCTATGGGCTTCCCCCCGGAGCGCAAGTACCAGCAGGAGGGCGGCCCGCTGCTGCGCGACTGCATCGCCATGCTCCGCGAATGGTCGACGGCGCCAGTACTCGACATCCGCGACTTCCTGAACGGGGTCATGTTCAACATCGTGATCGGCAATGCCGATGCCCACGGCAAGAACTACTCGCTCCTCTACCGCGACGGAGGGCGGAGGCTGGCACCGATCTACGATCTCGTCTGCACGCTCGCCTGGCCCGAGCTGTCGAAGACTCCGGCCATGAAGATCGGCCGGAGCGACTCCATCGATTCCATCCAACCCGCGCACTGGCAGGCCATGGCCCAGGAGGCCCGCCTCGGCTGGCCCCGGGTACGCGAGCGCCTCGCCAGCCTCTGCCGCGCCGTGCAGGCCGCGCTGCGTGCCCCCGCCCTGCGTCAGGCGGCCGGAGAGGATGCCACGGCCGAGAGGGTTGGCGAGATCATCGAGGCGCGATCGGCGGCTCTGCTGAAGGCGCTGGCCTGAACACGCCGACCAGGGCGGCTCACCGCGCCGTCGGTGAACCCGATCCACGGGCGGCGCCGTGGACCCACTCGGGCTATCCTGGTTGCCATGCGCCTCGGCTCCACCGCGTGAGTTCGGGGAGGCTCGCTCGATAGCGGACCCGGGCTGTGGGAGGCTGGGCGGTCTTGGTCTTCTGTACACTCTCCCCCTTGGCGACCGTGGCGGTCTGGCGAGAAGAGCTCCGGGTCTTCCCATGAGCCCGGCCGGGCGGCCGGGCCCGCGCCGAGGCGGGACGCCTCGCGGATGGGGACGGGGAACGGTAAAGGGGGAGGTCTCTCGCCAAGCCGCCAGGATCGCCAGGAAGAGCGGGACCGGACGGGCAGCAGACAAGACCCCGCCCCAACGGAAGACCTTGAAGCCAGGGGCTGCATCACCCCAGGCGGTTCACTGCCATGTCGCCTGTGCAGCCTTGCCGGCAAGCCCCGGATGAGTATCTTGGCCAGACGTGGGCCAGCGCCGATAGTGCCCCACGCGGGAGACATCATCGTGCCAGCAGAGGGTATGAAGAAGATCCTGAGCCGGGCGAAACAGGAGATTGCCTACTATCGGGCGCTGTTCATCCATCCCCGGACGCCAAGGCTTTCCCGGTGGCTGCTGGGCGGAGCGATCGCGTACCTCGCCTCGCCGGCGGACATCATCCCCGACTTCATCCCGATTCTTGGACAACTGGACGACCTGCTGATTGTCCCGGGGCTGATGGGTGCAGCGCTGGCCCTGATCCCTGCGAGCGTGAAGATCGAGTGTCGAGAGAAGATGGCGAACCACGCGGCCGAGGCGGTGTCCTGCGGCTCGCCGAGCCGCAACCCTGACCCTGAACCTGAAAAAGGACAGGGGCCCGCAGAGGAGGCTGGCGGGGCGGCCCCCTAACCTGACCTGTGCGCGCGCCGCAGGGCCGCGAAGGTCCTCACTCAGACCCGGCATCAAGCAGCCACAGTGACAGTCCCCAGGCAAGCACGTTCAGGGCAAGGCTGAGGCCGACGGCGGCGCTGCCCAGGTCCTTGGCCTTCTTGGCCAGGGGGTGATATCCTGGCGACGCCAGATCGACGACCGCTTCCAGAGCGGTGTTCAGGGTCTCGACCACCAGAACCGCCCCCCATAGCAGGCTGAGAAGCATCGCCTGCCACAGGGGGAAAGGCAGCAGCCAGGCGGCGGGGAGGATCAGGCAGGCCGCCAGGAGTTCATGGCGGAAGGCCGTTTCACCGGCTATGGCCTTGAGGCCGTTCGCGCTGTACAGGGTAGCGGCCCAGAGATGGGCAATGCCCGTCTTCTTTGTGCGATCGGGACATGGCGATGGGGTGTCGTGTTTCATGGGCATTCGTCGCAGGCTGTGTTGATGCGTCCCCCGGGATCAGCCCGGCGCATGGGCCCCGCCGTGGGGCCCGGCGCGGTTGCTGAGGCCGTTGCCATCGGGACTGGCCTCGTCGCCGGCGCTGGCATTGGGCTCGGCCATTGCCGCGAAGGTCACCCTGCCGGCCGCACGGCGACGGTCCTCGACAGGCTCCCGGCGACGGTGCCATCCTGCACCGCACCGGTGCCTTCCCATGCGCCAATGGGCCCGTGCCGAGCGCCGCTGCTCCCGGGCGGGCTACCCTAAGGTACCCGGCCGGCGGGTAATACGCAACGGCCTGATCCAGGAGATGGAACTGACGAATTGCCGGGGCTGGCGGGTCGGTCCTCTTTATATGACTTTTGCAGCCTTGGCGCTCGCGATCAGCAGACGCTCTGGCGGCCCGCAACGTCCTGCCGTCATCCTGACGGGGCCACGCCGTGCCGGAAGGACGACGCTGCTTTGGCATGCCAGACTCCGAGGAGAAGACTGTTCTGCCGCAAAGAAGCGCAAGAGGCGCAAGAAGGAGC
>JAAYZO010000941.1 GCA_012514865.1 Lentisphaerota bacterium
CCGAGCCAAGACCATCCTCTCGACCTGGTACTTCGACCGCTTCATCGCCGGCGAGTGGGAGGGCCTGTCGCGGCGTTTCGCCGACGGCCCCCCGCCCGGCATCGACGTCCTCATGATCGACGACTTCGGCGGTTTCCCCGAGTACCCGCTCCAGCACGGCGTCCCCGGCGGCCTCCCGGCCATCGGCTTCCCGGAGATCAGCATGGAGGGCAACAGCCCCTGGGGCGGCTTCGGCGCCAACCCGCGACCGCGACACTGGAGTGCCTACTGGGACAAGGCGCGGCACCTCCTCGAGGGCAGCTTCCCCTACTCCGAGGGCATCTACGAGGATGTCAACAAGGTCCTCATCCTGCAGTTCGAGTGGTCGCCCGAACGGCCCGCCGAGGACATCCTGCGCGAGTACGCCCGGGGGTACTTCGGTGCGGCCACCGCCGAGGTCGTCGCCGACGTCATGCAGCGCCTGGAGGACGACGGCGCCCTCCAGGCCACCGCCGGACCCGACGGCCCGACCTTCAAGACCGGCACCCTGGACCACGCCCCGTCCTGCCTGGCCGACCTCGACCGCCTGGCGGCGGCGCTGCCGCAGACCGTCCGCGAGTCCTGGCGCTGGCGGCTGCTCTGGCTCCGGGCCGCCATCACGGCCGAGCTGCGCCAGACGGGCGGCGCCATGAGCGACCGCCTGGACGGCTTCTTCGAGGAACTCACCGCGATCTACCACGCCGACCAGGCCGAACGGCCCGTCTGCCCGCCGTCGCGCCGCGCCTGGCAGCGCCTTGGGCTCCGATGAGAGTGGCGGTACAGTGCGTGGACAGAGGACGGGCCGGACCTGTGTTCAAGGAGAACCGCAATGACGAGTCGGCGATGGTGGCGTCTGGTCGGGGTGTTCTGCGTCTGCGGGCTGATCCTGCGCAGCGCCGAGGAGCCTGCCCCGGCGGCGCCGTTCACTCTGGCCTCACCGGAGTTCCCGATCGGCATGTTCTCGGTCGATAACCCGCGCGCCATGGAGCAGGTGGCCGCCATGGGCGTCAGCTATATCCACACCTACGGCAGCGCCCGCTCGGCGTCGCCCGAGGACCTGGCCCGTGACCGCGCCTACCTCGATGCGGCTCAGGCACACGGCCTGCGGGTGATGTTCAACCTGAACGGCCGGCGCTACGTCGGCCAGGATGGCGGCATGGAGGCGTTCCGCCAGGTCGTGACCGCAGTCAAGGACCACCCGGCCCTCGGTTTCTGGTACCTCTACGACGAGCCGGACGGCAAGCACACGGTCGACGACCTCCGGCCCTTCTACGCCTTCCTTAAAGAGACCACGCCGGCCATACCCGTGGCCATCGCCTCGGCCTGGTCCAAAGGCTGGTATGGCTTCCAGGACGTCCTCGATATCCTCATGATCGACATCTATCCCGTCCAGCACCTGCCCTTCCCCCAAAGCAAGCTGAACACCATGACCACCTTCACCGACGGCGCCCTGCGGCGGGGCAAGCCGGTGATGCCGATCAACCAGTGCATGAACTGGAAGGTCCTGGCCGGCGACGCGACGGAATACCGCGGCAGCCCAACGGCGGAGCTGCGCTACCCGAGCGCCGAAGAACTGCGCTACTGGTGCTACAGCGGCCTGGCGCAGGGGGTCCGAGGCATGTTCTGGTGGTCGTACTACCGCTCGGTCCAGGGTGACCCGCGCTGGATCCGCGAGACCTTCGGGCCGGTGGTACGCGAGTTCGCCGAGTTCACTCGCGAGATCGCGCCGGCACACGAGGCGGTGCGCTTCGAACGCGCTGCCGATACGAATCTGATCATGGCCCTGTGGCGCCGCGACGCCGCCTCGTACCTCGTCCTGGTCAATGCCTGGCCGACGCCGCAGACGGTCTCGCGCTGGATGGAAGACCGCATCGCCGCGGCCCGCCTGACCGAGTGGGGCTCGACGCGCAAGGTCGGCGCGACCCTGTCGGGCGGCCAGTTGAAGGTCGGCGTCATGGAGCCCTGGGAAGCCCTCGCCTGGTGCCTCGACGAGGTCGAGATCGGCCCGGCACCCGCCAAGTAGGTCCGCGGCGCCGCCCGTGGCCCCCCCCGGGCACCACCGGCGCCCGGGAAGATGTCAGCGCGGCGTGCCGAACGCAGCAGACCGGCCCCCGCCATCCATGTCGAGCCCCTCGTCCTCACCGTCGTCCTCGTTCTCGTCCTCGTCGCCCCCCGCCAACCCCCATACCCATCAAGCTAAGCGGTTAGGGACTGCCTGGCCTGGTCTCTGGGGATCATCGGCAGTGCGTTGCTGAGGATGTCCTCGATAGTGGGCTTGCACTTCTGGCTGGTCTTCCTGCAGAAC
>JAAYZO010000942.1 GCA_012514865.1 Lentisphaerota bacterium
CCGGTCACTCGACCATGATATCGCGGTGGCTGCCGCCGGCCGGGATCATCGGCAGGACGTGCTCCTGGTACTCGACATGCACATCGAGCAGGTACGGGCCGTCATGCGCCAGCATCTCGCGGATGGCCGGCTCGAGTTCCGCCAGTGTCCAGACGTCGCGGGCAGGGATGTTGTACCCGGCCGCGATCAGCGGGAAGTTCGGGTACGGCCGGTCGGCCTTGTCGCTGCGCAGCACCGTATTGCCGCGGCGGCTGTGGTAGAAGCGGTCCTCCCACTGCGCCACCATGCCCAGGTGCTGGTTGTTCATGATCAGCATCTTGACCGGGACATCCTCGCAGTAGACCGTGCCCAGCTCCTGGATGTTCATCTGGAAGCTGCCGTCGCCGTCGATGAGGATGACGGTGTCGTCGGGCCGGGCGATCTTGGCGCCGATGGCCGAGGGCAGCCCGAAGCCCATGGTGCCCAGGCCGCCCGAGGTCAGGAGCTGCCGCGGGCGCTCGAAGGTGTAGAACTGCGCCGCCCACATCTGGTGCTGGCCCACGCCCGTGACGATCGTCGCCTTGCCCTCGGTGATGCGGCAGAGGGTGTCGACCACCGCCTGCGGCAGGATCGCGTCGCCGCGCTGGCGGTAGCTCAGGGGATGCTCGCGCTTCCAGGTGCGGATCTGCTCGTGCCAGGCGGCGTAGTCCTGGTAGATCGGATCCGCGATCAGCTTGCTCAGCAGGCTGCGCGCGTCGCAGACGATGCCGATGTCGGCACGCTTGTTCTTGTTGATCTCGGACGGGTCGATGTCGACATGCACGATCGTCGCACCCGTCGCGAAGGTCGCCACGTTGCCGGTGACGCGGTCGTCATAGCGCATCCCGATGCCGATGAGCAGATCGCACTCGTTGAGGGCATAGCTGGCGTAGTAGGTGCCGTGCATGCCGGGCCACTTCAGGCTGAGCGGATGGCGCTCCGGGAAGGCGCCGACGCCCATGAGGCTGGTCACCACCGGCAGGTTGTAGCTCTCGGCCACCTGCAGGAGTTCCTTCTCCGCGCCGCTGGCAATCACGCCGCCGCCGACATACAGGCACGGGCGCTCCGAAGACCGTATCGCCGCCCGCAGACGCGCCACATCCGCATCGGGCGCCTCGGTGCGCAACGCGTACGAGAGCGGACAGGGCCCCTGCGGATAGCGCGGCACGGTGAGCTTCTGCTGGACGTCCTTCGGGATGTCCACCACCACCGGACCCGGCCGGCCGGAGCCGGCCAGGAAGAAGGCCTCGGCCAGGACCTCCGGGAGGTCCTCCGGCTTCAGCACCAGGTAGCTGTGCTTGACGATCGGCCGCGTGATGCCGATGATGTCGGTTTCCTGAAAGGCATTCTTGCCGATGAAGTGCTGCGAGACCTGGCCGGTGATCACCACCATCGGCACCGAGTCCATGTAGGCATCGGCGATGCCGGTGACCAGGTTGGTGGCGCCGGGGCCGCTGGTGGCCATGCAGACGCCGGTCCGGCCGGTGGCGCGCGCATAGCCGGCCGCCGCAAAGGCGCCGCCCTGCTCGTGACGCGGCAGCACCACCCGGATCGAGGCGTCGCGCAAGGCCTGGTGCATCTCCATCGAAGCACCGCCCGGATAGGCGAAGATCACCTCGACGCCGTGCTGCTCCAGACACCGCACCACCACCTCGGCGCCCTTGATCGCCGCCGCGGAATCGGTCGATCGCCTGCTCGCTGTCTTTGCCTCGGCCATGGTCCTAGTCCTCAGTGTTGTCGTGCTGCCCTGCCTGACCACCCCCACCGGCGCGGGCGCGTATGCAAAAACGCCCTCGCCGTCATCTCGGCGGCGAGGGCGCTGTCTGGTTCGTACCTCGGGGGCCTTCGGGTCCGCGGCGACCTCTCAGTCACTGCGACAGGACACCCCGACAGCGGCTGCCGCCGGGCTTCCTACAATGACTACGCTAAGTCGCCGCATGGACATCGCAGACCTCGTTTCAAGGCATACCCACGTGGGCACCTGACCTATAGTATACCGACCTTCAAGCCGGCTGTCAACGCGCCCCTTGACGTGGCTGGGAAAGCATGCGATGGTATGTGTGTTTGGGGCATTGCGCCCACAGGATGTGACACGACGCATGACACCGCACGGACAGAATCTGCGACTTAGAAGCCTGCAACCGCGTGTTGGCCGCAAGGCCGTGGTTGCGGGCTGACGGTTCTGTCCCTCCGGACGGTCTCCTCTGCCTGAACTGCAACCAGCGCGGTTGCAGGCCCCCTCCTTCGTGGCGGTCGCCACGTCCTCGACAGCATGGCGTCGAGGCCTCGACTGCCGGCCCGCGCCTGTCTTTCTGCAGTGCTTAGGATAAGGACGATGTCCCATGACGGATTCCAAGGTACCCAAGGCTCACTACGCGAAGCCTGCCACGATTGACCTGTCCCAGCGCACCTGGCCCGGCCGCAGCATCACCACGTCGCCGACGTGGTGTGCGGTCGACCTGCGCGATGGCAACCAGGCCCTGCCCGACCCCATGACCCCCGAGCAGAAGCGCAGCTACTACGGGCTGCTGCTGTCGATCGGCTTCAAGGAGATCGAGATCGGCTTCCCGTCGGCCTCGGCCGACGACTTCCAGTTCTGCCGCGACCTGATCGAGCGGAACGCCATCCCCGAGGATGTCACCATCTCGGTGCTGACCCAGGCCCGCGAGCACCTGATCCGGCGGACCATGGAGGCCCTGCAGGGCGTGCGTCGGGCGGTTGTCCACGTCTACATCGCCACCAGCGACCTGCATATGAACTTCGTCTTCGGCAAGACGGCCGAGCAGACCCGTCGGACGGCCCTGGAGGCAATCCGGCTGGTCCGCGAGCTGGCGCGCGCCCAGCCCGAGAGCGACATCGGCCTGGAGTTCTCCCCTGAGGAGTTCACCGACAGCAACCTGGACTTCGTCGTCTCGCTGTGCAACGACGTCATCGAGGCCTGGGATCCCAAGCCCGGCGAACGCGTCATTGTCAACCTGCCGGCGACCGTCGAGCGGCGTCTGCCGACGCACTATGCCGACATGATCGAGGCCTACATCGCGCGGCAGAAGTACCCCGAGAAGTCGGTCATCTCGCTGCATGCGCACAACGACATGGGCAGCGCCGTGGCGGCCACCGAGCTGGCCCTGATGGCCGGCGCCACGCGCGTCGAGGGCACCCTGTTCGGCCACGGCGAGCGCTCGGGCAATGTCGACCTGGTCACGATGGCGATGAACCTGCAGTACCTGGGCATCGACACCGGCCTGGACTTCCACGACATCGAAGCCATCCGCGACCGCGTCTGTGAGCTGACGGCGATGCCCTGTCACCCGCGCCATCCCTACGCCGGCGAGCTGGTCTTCAGTGCCTTCTCCGGCTCGCATCAGGACGCCATCCACAAGGGCCTGGGCCATGCCGAAGACCTGCGCAAGCACTTCGGCGGCTGGAAGATACCCTACCTGCACATCGACCCGAAGGACCTCGGCCGCAGCTACGAGCGCTTCATCCGCATCAACAGCCAGTCGGGCAAGGGCGGCATCGCCTACGTGCTGAAGCAGGACTACGGCGTCGAGCTGCCGCGGGCGCTCCTGGTCGAGCTGAGCGGCTTTGTGCAGCAGTTCGCCGACGAGTCGCAGCGCGAGGTCCAGAGCCGCGAGGTCTGGGAGATCTTCCTGAAGCAGTTCGTGCGTCAGGACGGCCCGATCCGCCTGGTCAACTACTGGCCGCGGCCGAATGCCGACGACCCGAAGGTGATCGAGGGTGAGGTCCACGTCGACTTCGGCGGCCGCCGGCAGGTGCTGTTCGGGACGGCCGTCGGACCGATCGCCGCCTTCGTGCGCGCCATCCGGCAACTGCCGGTGCCGGAGTTCGTCCTGCAGGAGTACCAGGAAGACGCCATCGGCACCACCGCCGACGCGGAGGCCATCACCTTCGTCCGGCTGGAGAGCGCCAGCGAGGGGACCTTCTACGGCGTCGGCATGGGCCACAACATCGACCAGGCGGCCGTCAGCGCGGTCGTCTCGAGCCTCAACCGCATGCTGGCGCAGGGCTGAGCCGCCCGGCGCTGACGGCACCGGGTCCTCAAGCCTCGGTCGTATGGATCGCCTTGAGGACCCCGACCGTCGCCTCGACCAGCTCCTGGCCGCCGGCCGGCGAGACCTGGTTGCAGTACAGGCTGGCGCTGTAGCCCTTGCCCCAGACAGCGCGTTCCGTGGCCAGGTAGCCGCCGCAGGCGGTCGGCGTCCCGGCCAGTTGCACGATGAAGGTCTGGGTGAACGGGCTGCGCGCCTGGATGCGGTGCTGGTAGTCCATGTAGAGCTCGAAGCAGTTCGACGCGAAGGCGACCTCGCCGATGCGCAGGACGTGCATTTCCATGGGCAGGGTCGGCTGGGTCTGCTGGTCGGCGTAGCGCTTCAGGATGCGCTGGCAGCGGTTGCGTCGTGCCACCAGAGTCGAGTCGTGGATGAGGCGTTCTTTGGGGGTCCCCGTGGTGGCGAAGGGGACCTTGTTCAGGTCCTCGAGCTGGCGGCACTCGCTCGCGTACTCCTCGTCCGTGATGCGGCGCCGGCTGAGGTCGACCGTCGTGACCACGTGGGCGATGGGCAGGGCGCTGCGGATGTCCTTGCGAGCCCAGTCGAGGACCTCGCCGAAGGCGCCGGTGATGCGCTCGGCGATCTCGCGACGGGTCAGGCCCTCGCGGACGGTCCCGGGGTAGTCGGGGCCATACTTCAGGCGATACCGGCGCTCCTGGGCCTGCTTGTAGTGCAGGACCCGCGGCGCCAGATCGCCCGCGGCGGCGCACTGCGGCAGGATGAAGAGGCCCTCGCCATAGGTGCGGCGAAGGGCCGTGCGGACGTCATGCCAGTAGTCCGCCGAGAGACGCCACTCGCTCTCGGAGTTCTGCGAGGGGCAGGGGACGTTGATAATGGCGCCGGTCAGGCGGCCCTGGGGGTCGAAGGTGTAGAGCAGGTTGATGACGTGGTCGGCGCCGGCCTCGTAGTGGCTGAACTGGTCGTCGTTGGTATTGCCGTACATGGCGGCATGTCCGGCGACGATCATGCCGGGCCGGCCGCTGGCGCCGGGGCGCTGCGAGAGGTCGTCGTGGTAGACGACGCGGCGGCTGTGGCCGACGACCGCGTAGCCATAGCCGAAGGCGACGCCGCCGGGGGCGCGCCGCGAGAAGGCCTCGACGATGGCGTCGGTGATCTGCGCGGTGAGGAAGGCGCGATACTCGTCGCTGGAGGCAATCTCAATGCCGTCGTGCGGGACCTGCGCCGGCGTCGCCATCGAGGCCTGGTTCGCCTTGTAGTAGCTCGGGCCGTCGTGCGTGTGCGTGCAGTGCATCAGGATCTTCTCGACCGGCAGACCCGGCAGACGCGCCGAGACCTTCTCGCGGACCTCCTCGACCAGATACGGCCGGATCGACACGAAGTCGGCCGAGAGGAAGACGACCAGGTCCTGGCCGTTGTCGATGACCAGGGCCGTGACCGTGATCGGGTCCAGAACCCCCTCCGAGACACGGATGTAGAACTGGCCCGGGATGTCCACCGGAAGGTCCGTCGAGACATCACGACTCGCCCAGCCGATCAGCAGCTCGTTCATGGTGACTCCTGTCGTTGTTACCGTCAGCGCTCCCAGCCGCGCTCGCCTCGTAGGGTAACCCCGCATCGCCACGGCCGCCACGTCGGTGCGCTCCCGGCCGACCCCGCCCGGCGAGCGGGCGGCGCCCGGAACTCCGGTTCTGGCACCCCCTTCAGGGTGCCTGGCCTGTGGGTTCTCGGTTCCGGGGGTCGTGCTCTTGCGCGACCCCCGGCTACGATCTGGCACCCCTTCAGGGTGACCGGGCAAGCGCTGACGCGAGCTTGGGACATGCCGCCGCGCGGGTCTCCGTTCCGGCGCCCTGAAGGGGCATCATGCATCAGCCCAGGGCAACGCCCTGGGAAATCCAGCGTGCCGTCATTGCAGGCTGAAAGTCTGCGACAGAGCGACGCACTCAACGGCGGGATGCTTCCTACCAGGGCCGCGCGCCACTGGCCGAACTCGCCTGACCGGTTTCCGGCCAGGCCCGCCCGGTGAGCGGGCGGGATTGCAGGGCGGGCTACACCCTCCTATACTTAGCCTGGACGTGGCCGCCGCCAGCCCGGCCGGCGCCGCGTTCGAAGCGCCGCGGTCGGCCGCGGCGGCCTTAGCCTGACCTATTCACGCGCCGCATGGCGGTTTGTGAACAGGTCACCCTTCGGGCTTCGACGCGAGGCACTTGCGGCCTCTTGCTCAGGGCTAACCTTGAGCAAGCGGCGCACCGCGACGCGCGTCGAAACGTGCGCCGCAACGAGTTGCGGCGCACGTGGATTGTGAGCGAAGCATCCGCGCTTCGCGAATAATCCAGGTTAGCGACAGCGAGATCATGAGCACCCAGGGACAACGCCAGGACGCCACCCAGACCGCCCGCCAGACCGCCGTGGCGCGGCCGCCGCTGTATCGCGTCCTGATCCACAACGACGACTACACGCCGATGGCCTTCGTGGTGAGCATCCTGCGGGAGGTCTTCCACCACGAGGACATCGACGCGGTGCGCATCATGCTCGCCGTCCACAAACGCGGCGTCGGGGTGGCCGGCGTCTACCCCTTCCAGATCGCCGAAACCAAAGTTAGCCAGGTGCATCGCGCGGCACGCTCCGAGGGCCACCCGCTCACCTGTTCGCTGGAAGAGGCCTCATGAGTGACCATGCGGCATTGAGTATGGAGCTTCGCGTGGCCCTGCAGGTGGCCGTGCGACTGACCCGTTCGCTGAAGCACGAGTACCTCCTCCTCGAGCACCTCCTGCTTGCCCTCCTGGCGGATGACGAGGTGCGCGACCTCCTCGGCGCCTGCGAGGGCGACCCGGACCGCCTCAAGGCCGACCTCGAGGCGTACCTCAACGAGACCGTCGAGGCGACTGCCGACCTCCCCGAGGACCGCATGCCCGAGCAGAGCAGCGCCTTCGGGCGGGTCTTCGGCCGCGCCGCCGCGCATGCCGTCGCCTGCGGCAAGAACCGCATTGACTGCGGTGATGTCGTCGCTCAGATCTTCTTGGAGGACAAGACCTTCGCGCAGAGCGCCCTGCTCGCGCAGGGCCTGGACCGGACGCGCTTTCTGGAGGTCCTCTCGCACGGCTCGCGTGCCGCCGGGGCGGCCGCGGCCGCCGGCGAAGCCGCCGAGGCCGGCGAGGGCGGGGCCGCGAGCCCCGGGACGGACCGCGGCGAACGGCGCCGGCCCTCGGCCCTGGAGGCCTACACCGTCGACCTCACGGCCCGGGCCCGCGCCGGACGGCTCGACCCGATCATCGGCCGCGAGGTCGAGCTGCGCCGGGTCATGCGGACCCTCTGCCGGCGCCTCAAGAATAACCCCCTCCTGGTCGGTGAACCCGGCGTCGGCAAGACCGCCATCGTCGAGGGCCTGGCCCAGCGTCTGGCTGCCGGGCAGGTCCCCGAAGCCCTGGCCGAGGCGACCGTCTTCGCCCTGGATCTGGGCGCGCTCATCGCCGGGACGAAGTTCCGCGGCGAGTTCGAGGACCGCCTCAAGGCCGTCATCCGCGAGGTCCAGGCCAACCCCAAGGCCATCCTCTTCATCGACGAGCTGCATACCGTCATCGGCGCCGGCGCCTCGGGCAACGGCTCCCTCGATGCCGCCAACCTGCTCAAGCCGGCCCTGCAGTCCGGCGACCTGCGCTGCATCGGCTCGACCACCTTCAAGGAGTACCGCAACCAGATCCAGAAGGACCACGCCCTGGCGCGGCGTTTCCAGAAGATCGACGTCCCGGAGCCCTCGCCGGCCGAGACGAGGCGCATCCTCGACGGGCTCCTGCCGCGCTACCGCGAGCACTACGGCGTCGATGTCGAGGCCGCCGCCCTCGACGCGGCGATCGCCCTGTCGCAGCGCCACCTGCGCGAGCGCTTCCAGCCCGACAGCGCCATCGACCTCCTCGACGAGGCCGGCGCCGAGCAGGCGCTGCTGCCGCCGTCGCAGCGCCGCGCCGTCACCCCGAACGACATCGAGGCCATCGTCGCCGAGATTGCCCAGGTCCCGCCCAAGGAGATCTCGTCGTCAGATATGAGCCGTCTGCGCAACCTCGACCGCGACCTCCGCGGCGTAGTCTTCGGCCAGGGCGAGGCCATCGCCCGCCTGACCCACAGCATCAAGCTCGCCCGCGCCGGCCTGCGTGACCCGAACAAGCCGATCGGGTCGTTCCTCTTCACCGGACCCACCGGCGTCGGCAAGACCGAACTCAGCCGACAGCTCGCGCGCTGCCTCGGCATCGGCTTCATCCGCTTCGACATGAGCGAGTACAGCGAGAAGCACACCGTCTCGCGGCTCATCGGCGCACCCCCGGGATACGTCGGCTTCGAGCAGGGCGGCCTGCTCACCGATGCCGTCATCAAGACGCCCCATGCCGTCGTCCTCCTCGACGAGATCGAGAAGGCCCACGAGGAGATCTTCAACATCCTCCTCCAGGTCATGGACCACGGCACCCTCACCGACAACAACGGCCGCAAGGCCGACTTCCGAAACGTCATCCTGATCCTGACCAGCAACGTCGGCGCCCGCGACCTCGCCGCCAACCCGATCGGCTTCGGTACCGGCGCCGGCACCGCCGCCGTCGGCGATAACCACCTGGCCATCGAGCGCTGCTTCAGCCCCGAATTCCGCAACCGCCTCGACGCCGTGATCACCTTCGCGCCCCTCGGCCTGGAGCTGATCGAGAGGGTCGTCGCCAAGTTCGTCGCCGAGGCCGAGGCCCAGCTCGCCGAGAAGGGCGTCCGCATTCGCCTCTCGGCGCCGGCCCGGCGACTCCTCGCCCGCATGGGCTACGACCCGCGCTACGGCGCCCGGCCCGTCGCCAGGCTGGTCCAGACCGAGATCAGCGAGAAACTCGTCGATGCCATCCTCTTCGGCGCCCTGCGACACGGCGGCACCGCCCGCATCGGCGCCCGGCAGGGCCGCCTCGAGATCAGCTTCGAGGCCTGACCGCGCCGCTGGCCATCCTCTGGCGGCGGCTATCCCCAGCCGCCCCTGAGTGGGCGCCACGAGCCGAGTGGCGTCCTCCTTGGGACCGCCGAGCCGGACCATGCGCAAGGATGCGCATGCCACCTCCCATCCGGGCGCCGCGGGCGCCACTCGGTGCCCGCGCCTTGGGTCCCTTGAGTCCCTCATGTCCCTCGTGTCCCCCATCCCCGCCGCCTCACGCCTCGCCCGCGGCGCCGCCTTGCGGCCCGCCGGGGGCATGGCGGCGCCGGTCGGCGAGGCTATAGTCTATGCCAGTGCCATTCCGGGGGTTCTCTGTCGGCCAGTTCCTGCAACCGCGATCGCGACCGTTCTGCCGTCTGCCGCGTGGAGGAAGCCTATGCCGAAGTACCTGCGCATCGTGGCGGGCCGGCTCCAGGAGTGCGGCGCCGACGAGGGTACCGTCCACGTCTACGTCAACCCCAGCCTCGATGAACGTCGCGAGCTGGTGTCGTCGTTCGATCTTGACGAGCACACCCTGGGCTCGTCGCTCGACCCCGACGAGCTGGCCCGTATCGAGCAGGAGCCCGAGCATCTCGCCATCATCTTCAAACGCCCGCTCGAGTACCGCGGCAGCGACAACCTCTCGTTCAAGGTGACCTCGTTCGGGCTCTTCCTCTTCCGGGAACGCCTCATCGCCATCCTCCCGGACGAGATGCCTATCTTCGAGGGCCGCCCTTTCACCAACCTGACCAGCCTGCAGGAGCTGGTGCTGAAGGTCCTGTCGCGGACCGTCCAGCACTTCACCGGCCATCTGAAGGTGATCAACACGATCGCCGGCGAGATCGAGCAGCGCATCGAGCAGAGCGTCGAGAACAGCTCGCTGCTGGCCCTCTTCGCCCTCGAGAAAAGCCTGGTCTACTACGTCAATGCCGTGCACTCCAACGGGGGCGTCATCGAACGGCTGAAGAACAACGCCCAGAACCCGGCCACCGTCGGCTTCCAGCCGAAGGACGTCGAGTTCATCGACGACCTGCTCATCGAGAACCGCCAGTGCTACGAGCTGGCCACGATCTACTCGAACATCCTGGCCGGCCTCATGGACGCCCGCGCCTCCGTGATCAGCAACAACCTGAACGTGATGATGAAGAACCTCAACGCCCTGGTCATCGCCGTGGCCGTGCCGAGCTTCTTCGCCGGCGTCGGCGGCATGTCGGAGTTCACCCGGATGGCCCGCCTTGAGGACCACATGCTGGTCGGCTACGGGCTGTTCCTGCTGGGCATGGTCCTGGTTGGCGTGACCACCTTCTTCGTCATCCGCCGCCTGGAGCGCGCCCTGCGCTGAGGGCCGTCCGGGCCTGGCGCGGGGCGCCGTCCTGAGGCGGTGGGGGACGAGGGACGCAAGGGACAGCAGGGACCCAAGGGACAAAAGGAGGACCCCCTCGCGCCAGGCGGGATCGTTCCTCTTCCTCGTCCTCGTTCTCGCCCTCGCCCTCGTCCTCTTCCCCGTCCTCTTCCTCGTCCTCGTTCTCGCCCTCGCCCTCGTCCTCTTCCCCGTC
>JAAYZO010000131.1 GCA_012514865.1 Lentisphaerota bacterium
ACGGCCGCCACGGTGGCGGCGCCGCAGGAGATGCCGCAGAAGATGCCCTCTTCGGTGGCCAGGCGTCGCGCCATGGTCACCGCCTCGGCGCTGCTCACCGCCTCGACCCGGTCGATGATCGAGAGGTCGAGGGTCGCCGGAATGAAGCCGGCACCCAGGCCCTGAATCTTGTGTGGCGACGGGGTCAGGGCCTCGCCGGCCAGGGCCTGGCGGATCACCGGACTCTCGCTCGGCTCGACTGCCACCGACACCAGCGGTTTACCCAGGGTGCGCTTGATGTAGCGCGAGACGCCGCTGATGGTGCCGCCGGTGCCGACGCCGGCGACCAGGACATCGACCTGGCCATCGGTGTCCTGCCAGATCTCTGGGCCGGTCGTCTGCTCGTGGATCGCCGGATTGGCCGGGTTCTTGAACTGCTGCGGCAGGAACCAGTGCTGCGGATCCGCCGCCGCGATCGCCTCGGCGCGGCTGATGGCGCCCTTCATGCCCTCGGCGCCCGGGGTCAGGATGAGGCGGGCTCCGAAGGCGGCCAGGACGCGTCGGCGCTCGAGGCTCATGGTCTCGGGCATGGTCAGGGTGAGGCCGTAGCCGCGGGCGGCGCAGACGTAGGCCAGGGCGATGCCGGTGTTGCCGCTGGTCGGCTCGACGATCTCCATGCCGGGCTTGAGGACGCCGCGGCGCTCGGCGTCCCAGATCATGGCCGCGCCGATGCGGCATTTGACCGAGTAGGCCGGGTTGCGGCCTTCGATCTTGGCCAGCACCCGCGCCTTGGCCGACCCGACCACCCGGTTCAGACGCACCAGGGGGGTGTTGCCGATCGAGAGGGAGTTGTCGTTGTAGATCCTGCTCATATGCCTGCTCCGTGGATTAGGATATCCGACACAGCCTGTACGGCGGCACGCTCGTCCGGGCCCTCCGCCGTGATCACCACCCGGGCCCCCTGCGGCGCCCCCAGAACCAGGAGCTGCATCACCGAGTTGCCCTCGACCATCCGGCAGCCGTTGCAGGACAGCAGGACTCTGGCGTCGTACGACTGGACGGCCCGTGCGATGGCTCCCGCCACGCGCAGGTGCAGCCCGTCCTTGTCGGTCACGGTGATGCTCGCCGACTCCATGGGATGCGGTCCTCTGATAATAACCAACTCAATAGAGATACTAGACAATGCGGGAGGGGGCCTGTCAAGGGCTGCCGACGCAAAAAGCGGCCATGGCGCCGCCTCATGGCCGGTCTCGTGGTGGCGGCGTGGTGGTGGCGGTGCGGCCGCAGGCGGCTTCCGAGGACGTATCGGGCCGCGGTGTGCAGCCGCCGCGGTGGGGGCAGAAGGCGCAGCCGCTGTCCTGTCCGGTCCAGCGTCGGCGCAGGGTGCGGATCAGGTAGGCCGCGGCGGCGGCGACGATCGCGAGGCTGATGAGGATTTGCCACATGGGGTGTCCTTGGCCTCCATGCCTGTACCATACGCCGCGCCAGGGCGCGCCGTCCAGTCTGTTCTCTTCGGCGCACCACGCCACTGGCCTGGATTATTCGCGAAGAACGGGTGCTTCGCTCACAATCCGCTTGCGCCGCACTACGCAGCGGCGCACGTTTCGACGCGCGTCGCGTCGCGCCGCCTGCTCAAGGCCAGCCCTGAGCAAGAGGCCGCAAGTGCCTCGCGTCGAAGCCCGAAGGGTGACCTGTTCAGGAGCCGCCGTGCGGCGCGTGAATAGGTCAGGCTGGCTCTCCGGGCGTCGGCGGCACCCGGTCGGTCCACGGACGGCGCCGCGGGCCGTCGTGCCAGTGCCGGTGGCCTGGCGGCGCTCTCCGGCCGGCCGCCGGGGTGCGGCGGCGGCTTCAGAGTCCGATGCGGATGCCGACCTGGTAGACCAGGGTGGCCATGATCCAGGCGAGGCCGGTGCTGTAGAGGACCGAGAACGCGGCCCACCTCCACGACCCGCTCTCGCGGCCGATGGCGACGACGGTGGCCGCGCAGGGCGCGTAGAGCATGACGAAGACGAGGAAGGCGAAGGCGCGCAGGGGCGACCAGTGCGCCTGGCGCAGGGCTGAGCCGAGGTCGATCTCGCCCTCGCCGTCGGTATGGACCCGGTCCATGCTGTAGGCCATGCCGAGGGTACTGAGGATGACCTCTTTGGCGGCGAGGCCGCCGAAGAGCGCGATGGTGTCACGCCACTCGAAGCCGGCCAGGGCGGCGGCGGGTGCGCAGGCCCGCCCGAGGCGTCCGGCGAGGGAGTTCCGGAGCTGGTCGGCCTGCTGGTCGCGTTCGATCTGATCCATGGCCTCGAGGCCATGGCGGAGGGCCAGCGCGGCCGCCGGCAGGGTGGCGTCGTCCACGGCGGCGTCGGCCGGGCCGGGGAGGGCCTGCTCGAGGAGTGCCGCGAGGTCGGGGGTGAGGTCGTCGGGCGCGGCGGCGACGGCCTCGCCGGCACGGCGGCGCTGCGCCATCTCCAGGAGGGCAGCGGCCTCGTCCGCGGTGGCGACGAGGGTATCGGCGGGGCCGCGGGCGATGTCGGCCTGGAGGGCTTCGGCGACGGCCAGGCGGCGGGCGTCGTAGGGAGCCGGGTCGAGGCGGGGCAGGACCATCGCAGCCCAGAGCAGGATGCTGACCGCGAGGATGATCGTGCCCGCTTTGCGGATGTACATCCAGCTCCGTTCCAGGGCACTGCGGAGGATATGGCGGAGCACGGGCAGGTGGTAGGGCGGCAGTTCCATGACGAAGGGCGTCTGCTCGCCGCGGACCACGAAGCGCCGGAGGACGAAGGCAGCGCCGAGGGCGAAGACCCAGGACAGGGCGGCGAGGAACCACATCATCTCGCCCTTCCAGCGCGAGAAGAACCCGGCGATGATCATGGCGAACACCGGCATCTTGGCGCCGCAGTTCATCAGGGGCGCCACCAGCATGGTCACCAGGCGGTCCTTCTCCTCGCGCAGGGTGCGCGTCGCCATGACCCCGGGCACGGCGCAGCCGCCGGCGATGCCGCCGGAGACGATCAGGGCCAGGATGCTCTTGCCCTGCAGGCCGAACGAGCGCAGGATGCGGTCGAGGACGAAGGCGATGCGGGCGACGTAGCCGGAGTCCTCGATGGCGGCCAGGACGAGGAACATGAAGAAGATGAGGGGGACGAAGCTCATGACGCCGCCGACGCCGGCGATGAGGCCATGCTCGAGGAGCGAGCGCAGGGGCCCGTCGGCGAGGTGGGCGGTGGCACGCGGGAGGAGTTCCTCGAAGAACCAGGTGCAGGCGCCGACCGGGGTGGTCCAGCCGTCGAACCAGGGGACGTAGGTCCAGCCGTCGGCGAGCTGGAAGGTCAGTTTGAAGGCGATGAAGACGACCAGGGCGACGATGATGAAGCCGAGGTAGCGGTTGCAGACGATGGTATCGACAGCGTCGGTGAGGGTCGCGCCGTGGTCGGCGACGGTGACGCAGCCGCGGACGATGCCGGCGGCCTGGCCATAGCGCCGTTCGGCGATGAGGCTGGCGGGGTCTTCGCCCTCCTCGTGGATGAAGCGGTCGACGCGCTGCCGGGCCGCGGTCAGGATCGGCTCCGGCGCGGCCGCCGACTGCTGGACCCTCTCGACGGCCTTGGCGTCCTCCTCGAGGAGCTTCACGGCCAGCCAGCGCGGCGGCGCGGCGGCGGCCAGGCCGGCATCGGCGGCGATGGCGGTGCTGAGGGCGTCGACGGCCTCGTCGAGGCGCGCCCCGTAGGGGGCCGGCTGCGGCGTCGAGGGCACGGCGCCGCGCGCCACCTGCACCAGGGCCTCGAGGAGTTCCTCGCGGCCCTCGCCGCGATGACCGACCGTCGGCACCACCGGCACGCCGAGCCAGCGCGACAGGCGCGACAGGTCCAGCCGCAGGCCGCGCTGCACGGCGACGTCGTGCATGTTCAGGGCGATCACCAGCGGGCAGCCGATCTCGGCCAGTTGCATGGCCAGGTAGAGGTTACGTTCGAGATTCGAGGCGTCGACGACATCGAGGACGACGTCCGGCCGGCCGTCCAGGATGGCGTCGCGGGCGACGACCTCCTCCTGGCTGTAGGCGGTCAGGGAGTAGGTCCCGGGCAGGTCGGTCAGGCGCAGCGCCTGGTCCTTCCAGTGCGCCCAGCCCTCCTTCTTCTCCACCGTGACGCCGGGGTAGTTGCCCACGGTCTGGTTCGAGCCGGTGAGGAGGTTGAAGAGGGTCGTCTTGCCGGCATTGGGATTGCCGGCGACGGCCACCGTCACGACGGAGGCGTGGCGGAACTCGGGCATCAGGGCAGTCCTCCCGCGGGTTCGACCGTGATGTAGGCCGCCTCGTCGCGGCGGATGGCCAGGTGGTAGCCCTTGATCAGGATCTCGAGCGGGTCGCCGAGGGGCGCGCTGCGCTCGACCAGCAGCTCGGTGCCGCGCGTCACGCCCATGTCCAGCAGACGCTGACGGATGGCGCCGCCGCCGGGACGCATGCAGCGGATACGGACGCGCTCGCCTTCCGGGACTTCAGCCAGGCTCCTGACCATGCTTCGCCTTTCCATGCTCTGAGGATTGGGGCTGCCGCACGATGATGCGCGCCGCCTCGCCCCGGCCCAGCGCCAGGCGCGAGCCGCGCACGTCGAGGACCACCGGGCCGTCGTTGCCGATGAGGGTGACGGTCGCGCCGCGGGTCAGCCCCAGGGCCAGCAGGCGCTGCCGCAGGCCGTGGCCGCCCACGACGTCGCCGATCTCCACGACCTCGCCGCGCAGGCAGCTCGAGAGGGCTCGCGTCACCGGCAGGGCCCGGGCGCAGTCCTGGCAGACGCCGCGGATCTCCAGCCTGTGCATCAGCGGCGTGAAGCCGTGCGCCAGGCAGGTGTCGCGCTGGCGTGTCTCGATATCCTCGTCGAGGAACTCGACGATGCGGCCGCAGCGCACGCAGATGAGGTGGTCGTGATGATGGTCGAGATGGAGATGCTCGTAGGTCGTCTGGCCGTCCAGGCGCACCGCCTGCGCGATGCCCAGATCGCAGAGCATACGCAGCGTCCGCCGGACCTGCGAGGTGTCGATGGCGGCGTCGCCGACCAGGGCCTGCAGCTCGGTCTCGGTGACGTGGCGCTCGGCACTGAGAAAGGCCGCGATCACCGCCTCGTCTTCCGGCAGGAGCTCCTGCTTCAGGTCGCGAACGACGCGCGCGAACTGCTCGCGCAGGGAGCGGTTGTGCTGTTGGCTGGCCGCGCTCATCGCCTGACCTCCGGCGCGCGGCCGGGCGCGGCGTCCGGAGCCGACCGGACGGGCTGCGCCGACCAGGCCCGCCACTCCGCCGAGGACTCGAGGAACTCGCCGAGGCGTACCAGGCGGTCCAGGCAGTCGCGGTCGATGGCATGCTCGAGACGACACGCCGCCGCATCCGCCGCCTTCGCGCCCATGCCCAGCGTGTCAACCAGGAACCGCCGCAACTGGCAGTGCCGCAGACGGACCTGCTCGGCTACCCGCCGGCCGGCATCGGTCAAGGCCACCGCCGAGTACGGAGAGTACTCCGCCAGGCCCTTCGCCGAGAGACTCCGCAAGGCCGCCGTCACGGTCGACTTGTGCACGCCCACCCGCGCCGCGATGTCCCGCGAACGGGCCGGCTGACCACGGCCATCCAGCTCGGCGATCGCCTCGAGGTAGTCTTCCAGAGCAGCACTGACCGGACGCGGCATCGGGCCTCCCGGCATGGCATGGCGGCCA
>JAAYZO010000943.1 GCA_012514865.1 Lentisphaerota bacterium
CCACCGTGAAGGTCGGGCTGGTCACCGCCGTCTGAATGCCGAGGCCGCGGGCGATGCCGCGGCTCAGGACCGTCTTGCCGGCACCGAGGTCGCCATAGAGGGCCACGACCTGGCCGGGCCGCAGCCGACGGCCCAGGAGGCGACCCAGAGCCAAGGTGGATTCCTCCGCTGCACTCAGGAGGGTCAGCACGGCGCTCACGGGGGGCCTCCATGACGGACGTCGAAGTGGTCGTAACCGCCGGCGCCGAGGGGGCGGCCGGAGAGGTCCATGACCTCGGGGCTGCCGGCCTGGAAGGTACCGACCCGGGTCAGCGCGGTGGCGAAGGGCCAGGCGGCGCGCAGGGCCTCGCCCTCGCCGGCCGGCACGGCCAGGATCAGCTCGTAGTCCTCGCCGGCGCTCAGGGCGGCGGCGAGGGTCGTCTCGGGGCGCCGCCGCGGCACGGCCATGGCATCGAGGCGCAGGGCCAGGCCCGACGACCGGCACAGCCGCGTCGCGTCCAGCAGCAGCCCGTCGCTGACGTCCATCATGGCGTGGACCCTGCCGCTGCGGCCCAGCCAGAGGCCCTCGGCACAGCGCGGCTGGAAGGTGAGGTGGTGGCCGGTCTCGAAGGAGTCGCCGAAGCTGCCGGTCACCCAGAACTCGTCGCCGGGGCGGGCTCCGGCGCGCCCGAGGGCCTGTCCGGCGCCGACCTCGCCGAGGATGGTCAGCGACGCGACGGTATCGCGGGGGGTCACCGCCAGATCACCGCCGATCATGGCCACGCCGTGCTCGGCGGCGAGGTCCTGGATGCCCTGGTAGAAACGCCGCAGCCAGTCGTCATCGCAGTCCGGACCGAAGGCCCCGGCGACCAGGCAGCAGGTCGGCACGCCGCCCATCGCGGCGATGTCGCTGAGGTTGCGCGCCAGGAGCTTCCGGCCGGCCAGCTCAGGCGGCGTCGGCTCGGGGCCGTGCTGGCGGTAGTGGCGGTCGCCGACCACCTGGTCGACGGCAAGCAGCAGCCAGCGGCCGCCGCCGAGGTCGATGGCGGCGCAGTCGTCACCCGGCGCAATGACCACCCCCGGCGGCGGCGGCGGCAGGCCGGCGAAGAGCCGGGCCAGAAAGGCGTCCTCAGTCATCGGCGACGGCTTCCTCCAGGCGGTCGAGTTCACGACGGGCGGCCGCTACGGACAGGACCCGGTGGAAGAAACACGGGGCATGGCCGAATTCGCAGTCGCCCTCGGGGGTGCTGCCACCGCAGGGGCCGTACACCAGGCGCTTCGGACAGCCGCGGCGATCGAGGAAGAAACAGGCGCGCAGCCGCGACGACGACACCGCATCACCACCGCGGCAGACCGCACGGTACAGCGTCGACAGCCACTCCGGCGACGGCTTCTCCAGCACCCACGGCAACACCCGCGAGCGCAGGCGGTCGGCGAGACGAGGCGCCTCGAAGTCCATGGAGCCCGGACGGGGCGTCACAGCGCCGTAGGACGACGCCCCTTCGGTCATCAGGCCATGGAAGGCGTAGTAGGCCCCCGAGACCGGCTCGAAGGAGAGATCGCCGTGGTAGTCGCGCCAGGCGGCCAGCCAGGCGTCGTAGGTCGTGATCGTCTGCAGGTACTCCTGAATGCGCCCGACGACCATGTCCAGGGTCCCCTGGTCGCGCACGCCGGCGATCTGCACACCGCTGTAGCCCAGGAGGCGGCAGCCGGCCGCCTGCAGGCCCAGACGAGGCAGCTGCGCCGCCAGTGACTGCGTGGCGCTGATGTCGGACTCGCGCTGCAGCAGGGCGGTGAACTCCAGGGGCACATGCACCCCCGGGAAGACCGTCCGGTCCAGCCTGCGGATGTCGTCGAGGGAGAGCAGCAGCAGCCGCGCGATGACGTTGGGGTGCATCTCGCGCCGAGCCAGAAACCACTGCAGCTCCTGGAGCTTCTTCATATCCCAACCGGCGTGGGTGACAATGAAGTCCGCCCCGCTGGCGAGCTTGCGGACCATCTTGAAGTACTGCAGGTAGGTGTCGGCCAGGGTGTACTTGAAAGGGTTCACCACCGCCCCGGTCAGGAAGCCGCCAGTCTGCCGGGCCAGCCTCAGGATATCGAGGCTCTCCAGGTAGCCGGCCTCGTAGGGCAACGGCCGGCCCGAGCCGTGCCGCAACGGGTGCCGGTCGGAGCGGTCGCCGGTCATCACCAGGAGGTTGTGGATGCCCTTGCCGCGCGCCGCCGCCAGGGTGGCGCGGACGCGCTGGGTGTCGGAGCCCTTTCCCGACAGCGCCATGAGCACCGGCTTGCCCGCGGCCTTCATGAGGACCTCGGC
>JAAYZO010000944.1 GCA_012514865.1 Lentisphaerota bacterium
GATCGCACCGTCGACGGACACTGCGACTGCGCCTTCTGGATCAACCTGCACCGCTGGTGCACCCCGGACGTCGGGGCGCTGATCGCGCCGCGGCCGCTCCTGGTCGCCTCGGGAACCGAAGACGTCCTCTGGCGCCCGCAGGCCTTCCGCGAGGTCATGGCGCGGCTGCGCCGGCAGTACCAGGCCCTCGGTGCGGCCGAGTCCTGCGCCCTCGTCGAGGACCACACCCCCCACGGCTACACGCCGGTGCTGCGGCGGGCCATCTTCGCCTGGTTCAACCGCCACCTCAAGGGCGACGATCGGCCGGTCGTCGATGACGTCACCCCGTTCGTGGAGCCCGAGGAGAACCTCCTCGTCTTTGGCGGCCATCCGCCCGCCGCCGACCGCATGCGCGAGGTCGAGCGCCTGCTGATTCGCCGGCCGAGCCCGGCCCTGCCGACGACGGCCGAGGGCCTGCGGATCTGGCAGGCGGAGACCCTGTCGCGCCTGCGTCAGACGACCTTTCCGGCCACGGCCCCGGCCGCCCCGCCGCGGCTCTGCGAGAGCCGTGCCGCCGGCAGCGCCGGCGACCGCAGCGGCCGCACCTGGGTCTTCGCCACCGCCGACGCCGTCGAGTTGCGGGCGCACCTGATGCAGCCCGCCAAAGCCGGCCCCGCGGCGGCGCCGCTGGTCGCCGCCTGCCTCGACCCCGCGGTCCAGCGCGTCTTCTGCTGCGGCCTGCCCGTCGCCGCCGACATCCAGAGCCTCGTCGTCGAGGTCCGCGATACCGGCGCCACTGCCCTCGGGGCCGGCCTGCGCAACACCGCCCGGCGGCTCTATATGAACCACGGCCAGACCCTCCCCGAAAGGCAGGTCCACGACCTCCTTGCCGCCCTGGCCCTTGTCCGGCCCTGCCTCGGTGCGGTCGGCACGGTCGCCGTCTATGGGAAGGGCGCCATGGCCCCGCAGGCCATCTACGCGGCCCTCCTGGATCCCGGCATCGACGAGATCATCCTGGAGGACCCGCCGGCGACGCACGACGACCCGTCGGTCGCCGAGTTCCTGGCGGTCCTGCAGGTCGGCGATCTGCCGCAGAACCTCGCCCTGGCCTGGCCGCGACGGATCACCTTCGTCGGCGCGGTCCCGGCGGCCTACGAGGCCGTCGGCGACGCCTACGCCGGCAGCGGCCATGGCGACCGGGTGCGCCGCATCGGCGCCCTGGCCGAGTGGCGGCCGGTGACGCCATGACCCGGCCGACAGCCCGCGGCCGCGGCGGGCCTCCCGCCGGCCGGCCGCGGGAGGATTTTACCGGCCTGTCTGGCGCGGTGCCGTGTAAACCCCCCATGGGTGTGTTAGAGTAAGGCGTTCCAGCGACGCACTGGCGGGAAGACAGAGATCCTTGCGCATGGGCATCTTCCGGAAAATCCAGAGTTTTTTCTCCAACGACATCGGCATTGACCTGGGTACCGCCAACACCCTGGTCTTTGTCCGCGACCGCGGCATCGTCCTGAACGAGCCCTCGGTGGTCGCCGTGCTCGCAGACACCAACAAGGTGCTGGCCGTCGGCATGGAGGCCAAGCGCATGATCGGCCGTACGCCGGTCAACATCAAGGCTATCCGGCCGATGAAAGATGGCGTCATCGCCGATTTCGATGTCACCGAGGAGATGCTGCGCTACTTCATCCAGACCGTCAGCGGCCGGCACAAAGTCATGCGGCCGCGCGTCCTGGTCGCCGTGCCGACCGGCATTACCGAGGTCGAGACGCGCGCCGTCAAAGACAGCGTCCTGCGCGCCGGCGCCCGCGAGGTCTTCCTGGTCGAAGAGCCCATGGCCGCTGCCATCGGCGTCGGCATACCCGTCCAGGAGCCCTCCGGCCACATGATCGTGGATATCGGCGGCGGCACCACCGAGGTCGCCGTCATCTCCCTGGCCGGCATTGTCGAGTGGCGCAGCCTCAAGACCGGCGGCGATGCCATGGACGAAGCGATCACTCAGTACCTCAAACGCCAGTACAGCCTCTTCATCGGCGAACGCATGGCCGAGCAGATCAAAATCCAGATCGGCAGCGCCTACCAGGTCGAGCAGGTCCTCAACATGGACGTCAAGGGCCTCGACCTCATGGGCGGCCTGCCTAAGACCGTCACCATCGACTCGGATGAGATCCGCGAAGCCCTGGCCGAGCCGGTCAGCCGCATCGTCGAGGCCATCCGCGTCAGCCTCGAGCGCTGCCCGCCGGAGCTGGCCGCCGACCTCATCGACCATGGCATCGTCCTGGCTGGCGGCGGGGCACTCCTGCGCAGCCTCGACCGCATGATCCAGGTCGAGACCGGCCTGCCGGTGACCGTCGCCAAAGAGCCCCTCCTGGCCGTCGCCAAGGGCACCGGCATCGTCCTCGGCGAAATGGATACCCTCTCCCGCGCCATTTCGTCATCCTCCAAACGCTCGAAGAAGTGGTAACCCTCCCCGGGACCGCCGGGCGTCGACGCCAGGGACCCAAGGGACTCAAGGGACTCAAGGGACTCAAGGGACCCAAGGGACTCAAGGTGCGGAGGCGTGCGCCGGTGACTGGGCTCGCATGGACCATCGCGGCGTGGTGCGGCCGGCGCCTTGTCGCAGACTTTCAGCCTGCCGTGCGGAACGGTGTCTTTCCCAGGGCGTTGCCCTGGGCTGACGACTGATGCCCTTTCAGGGCGCCGGACCGGCAGGCCGCAGGCAGGCGCCGCAGGCGATGTCTCGCCGTGCTGTCCCCGCTGTAGTGGCGGCCGTCCCCGGCCGCTCTGCCAGGAGTGGGCGCCACGAGCCGAGTGGCGCTCCCCCCCGGGCGCTGTCGGCGCCCGGGGAGGTCCACGGACCTCGCCGCGGAGCTACCGGCCGGCGCCGGTGCCGGTGCGGTCCAGACTCACCATCGTCGGCACCCGCCAGCTCTGCCCCGGCTCGAC
>JAAYZO010000945.1 GCA_012514865.1 Lentisphaerota bacterium
AAGGACGCCCTCCGCCGTGGCGCAGGTGCGAACGCCGACGACGGAGGGCGGGGGCCAGGGACAGCCCGCGTGCGGGTTGCCCCTGCAAACCGAAGGACCGACTCAGTCCTTCTTCAGCTTGTCCAAGGCGTTGGCGGCGTCCTTCACCTTCTCCTCGGTGGTCTTCTCACGGCAGCCCACGACACCGACTACCAGCGACCCGACGACCAGCGCCATCAGAAGCTTCTTCATGTGTCGATCCCCTTGCCTTGCCAATTGGTTTCCGGCAGCCGCCGGCACAGTGCCGATCCGACCACTCGGTTCATCCAAGCAGAATATGGATCAGGATCGGGCGGGGTCAAGGGGTCTTCGTTGCGACCCCAGGGCTGCTCGAGGATCGCGGCGGCGTTCTCTCGGTCACCCTGGAGGGTTGCCAGAACCGGACTCTCGAGCAGCCCTGTTGCGACTCCGGGGCTGTCAAACGCGCCGGTCGGCGCTATGGTCAGCGCGTGCGGAGCGCATCGTGCGCTCCCCCAACCGATCGGCAGGACATCATGGCCCAGAGCCCGACCGCCGGCGTGCACTTCCGGCGTGACCTCTATCTGCTCAGCGGCACCTTCATCATGGTCTTCATGGGTGCCGGCGCCCAGCAGGCCTACCTGGTGCCCTACCTGTCGCGGGTCACCCACTGGTCGAGCCTGCAGTGCAGCAGCATCGTCGCCTGCGTCTACCTCTCGATGATGGTCTTCCGCCTCGGCAACCTGCGGCTCTTCCCCGGGTGGTCCGACCGGCGCTACACCATCGTCGGGGCCTTGGGCTACCTCGGCTTCACGGTGCTGATGGCCCTGCTGCCCTGGGTGCCGTACTACCCGCTGGCGGTGATCGGCGCCTGGCTCTGGGGCGCTGCCGCCTCGATGATGTGGACGGGGACCTCGATGCAGATCCTGCGTCTCAGCGACCTCGCCGGCGGACGCCATGGCACCGGCATGGGCATCCTGTACACCTCGCTGCACGCCGGCTGGCTCGCCGGCGCGGTCGTGCTGGGGATCTGCTACGACGCCCTGCCGACCGAACGGCTCTACCTGGTCTACGTCATCGCGGCCGCCATCACCCTCCCCGGCAACCTCCTCTCGGCCTTCCTGCCGGCCAGCGGCCGGCCGTCGCGCTGTCTGCCGACCCTGGCGGGCGTGGTCGAGGTCCTGAGTCGTCCACGGGCGCAGATTGCGGCCGGTCTGCAGTTCATGGCGGCGCTGAGCTACGGCCTCATTCTGGGGGCCTTCACGCGCTATGTCGAGACCGAATACGGCACCGAGTGGATCTGGGTGGCGGTGTCGCTGTATCCGGCGACGCTGATGGCCCTGGCCTGGGTCGGCGGGGCCTTGAATGACCGCATCGGCCAGGCCCCGGTACTGGCCGGCGGCTTCCTGGCCGGCTCCCTGGGCCTGGGGGCTACCGTCCTCTGGCACTCGCCCTGGAGCGCCGCCTTCACGGCCTTCGCCCTGGGACTGCTGAACAGCACGGTCTCGGTCTCGGCCAGCACCATCGTCGGCAAGGCGGCCGACCCCGAGCGCCGGCCGCTGGTCTATGGCGCGGTCTTCGCCTGCCGCGACCTGGGCATCGTCACCGCCGCCCTCGGCGGCACCGCCCTGAGCCGGGCGATGCCGATGTCGACCGTCTTCGCGGTCTTCGCGGTCGTCTTTCTGGGCTGTGCCATCCTCTCCACCCGCCTCAGCCGCTACGCCAGTCAAAGCCTCTGAACGGCCCCGCGGGGTTCAGGCCAATGCCCCAATCGACACCGACTCCATGAACGTCATGTTCCCGGCCCACCACGGGCAGGCGGGCATTCGCCTCTGCCTCTCTCCCCTTGGCGCTCTTGGCGGCTTGGCGAGAGAGAATCCGGGTCTGGTCTGTGAGCCCGGCCGGGCGGCCGGGCCGGCACCGAGGCGTCCCGCCTCGTGGTTGGGAATGGGTAAGGGGGAGGTGTCTCGCCAAGCCGCCAAGAGCGCCAAGAAGAGGGGGAGAATGCAGATAGGGCGGGTACGCCCGTGCGTCTGCGCGTCCGTGGACGGTGCGTCTGAGGTCGGATTAGCCTGACCTATTCACGCGCCGCATGGCGGCTCGTGAACAGGCCACCCTTCGGGCTTCGACGCGAGGCACTTGCGGCCTCTTGCTCAGGGCTAACCTTGAGCAAGCGGCGCACCGCGACGCGCGTC
>JAAYZO010000132.1 GCA_012514865.1 Lentisphaerota bacterium
ACCTCGAACCCGAACGACAGCGGCACGACATAGGGTCCATCCTCGCCGTTCAGGCCGAGACGGATCGTGTCGCAGCGCTTCAGGATGTCGACCATGGTCTCGATGTCGGTGATCTGGCGGTCGCGTCGGCGCATGGTGCCCTCCTGTGATCCGGTGTCTATGCCGTGCCTGTTCACCCATCGCTGGGCCAGGCGCCGTCGCGCAGTGGCCGTGGCGTGAGGCGGTCCGGGTCGACGACGACGTAGCGGATGCGTTCCCGGCGCCAGGTGTAGGTGATATGCACGAGGCCGTCACGGGTCTGGATGACGGCCGGGTAGCTGTACTCGCCCGGGTCGTCCTCGAGCACCGCGGCGGCCTGCCAGGCGACGCCGTCGGCCGAGAGGGCGAGGTTCAGAGGCGAACGCCCCGTGGCGGTGTGGTTGTAGACAAGGAGATGGCGGCCGTCGCGCAGGGTCACCGCGTCGGTGCCCGAGTTCGGGTTGGGCAGTCCGGCCAGGACGGGCGGTCCCCAGGTGTATCCCAGGTCCGCCGAGCGCGCCTCGAAGAGCCAGCCCTGGCGGGTCCGGCCGATGGCGAGCAGGCACGGGCCGCCGAGGCGGAGCAGGCTCGGCTGGATGGCGGCGAGGCTCCAGCCGTCGTTCAGGGGCGCCGTGGCGTCCCAGGTGGCGCCGCCGTCGCGGCTGCGCTCCAGATGCACGCGCCAGCCGTCATGCTCGCTGCTCGACGGGCTCAGAAGAGAGCCGTCAGGCAACTCGATCGGCTTGTTCTTGATTGGGCCAAGAATGCCCTCGGGCAGGCGCCGCGGCGGCTCCCAGGTGCGGCCGTCGTCGCGCGAGAGACGCCACAGGCCCCACCAGGTGCTGGGCGCGGGCCCGACCTTGTAGAACAGCATGATGGCGCCATCGCGGCGGGTGAACAGCACCGGATTCCAGCAGGGCCAGCGCCGGCCGTCGGGCTGGCGGCCATCGGCGACCTCCTGCGGCGCGGACCATGGCCCCGCGGCGTCGCGGCGGGTCAGCCAGATGCCGACGTCGGGGGCCTTCTCATGCTGGCCGCCGAACCACGCCGCCAGCATGCCCCCGGTGGCCGTCGCGGTCAGGGTCGAGGCGTGACAGCTCGGGTGGGTGGTGACGTCGCAGAGGAACTCGCGGTTCAGGATGCCCGCCGGCGCGGGCGGTGTCGGGCCGGTCGGCTGGTCATTGCGTGCTGCGGGCATGGGCCTTCCCTTCCGCGGCGGCGCTCAGGGCCGCAACCAGGCGTCGAAGTCGTAGGTGAAGCCTTCCGGGTGATAGCACTCGTTGGCGGCGTCGAAGCGGTACGTCCCGCGCGGGCCATCGCGATGCAGGACGGTCAGGGCCTCGGCGAGGTAGTCGATCTCGTCAGCGGTGTTGTAGAGGCCCAGGCTGAGCCGGACGAAGCCCGGCAGGAGCCGTGGTTTGCCGGCGCGGACCTCGGCCATGAAGCGATCCAGGTCCGCCTGGGTGATGCCGAGGAGGTGCGTGATGTACGGGTGGGCGCAGAAGCA
>JAAYZO010000946.1 GCA_012514865.1 Lentisphaerota bacterium
CAGCGCCTCGACCCGCTCCTGGAGCGCCTCGAGGGCCCGCCGACGCTGGTCGATGAGGCCATCGACGAGCTGGCCGCCGAGATCCTCGGCACGCAGAAGCTGCGCATCGCCGCGCTGACGGTGCCCTTCCCGGGGACGCTCTACGGCGCTCTGCGCCTGGCGCGGGCTCTGCGGCGGCTGGCGCCGGCATTGAAGGTCATCCTCGGCGGCGGCTATGTCTCGACCGAGCTGCGCGCCCTGGCCGAGCCGCGGCTCTTCCGCTACGTCGACTACGTCTGCCTCGACCGCGGCTTCATGCCGATGCTCGGCGTCCTGCGGCACATGATGACCCACGATGACGGCGACCTGGTGCGCACCTTCACGGCCTCCGACGACCGCGTCGCCTTCCACGACCACCCGGTCGAGGAGCCGCGTCACGCCGACCTGCCGGCGCCATGCATGCAGGGCCTGCACCTGGACCGCTACATCGGCCTGGCCGAGATGCTCAACCCGATGCACGTTCTCTGGAGCCGGCAGCGCTGGAACAAGATCATGGCCGCGCATGGCTGCTACTGGCACCGCTGTGCTTTCTGTGATACCTCCCTTGACTACATCCGCAACTACGACCCGGCGCCGCCGGCACGGATTGCCGACTGGATGGCGGCGATGCAGGCGGAGACCGGCTCAGCGGGCTTCCACATCGTCGACGAGGCCCTCTCGCCGGCCCTGGCCCGCGGCCTCTCGGAGGAGATCCTCAGGCGCGGCATGGTGGTGAGCTGGTGGGGCAACGTGCGCTTCGAGGCGGCCTTCGACGACGACCTCGCCAGGCTCATGGCGCGGGCTGGGTGCATTGCTGTCACTGGCGGCCTGGAGGCCCTCGACGACCGCCTGCTGGGGGTGCTGAACAAGGGCATCACCGTGGCCCAGGCGGCGCGCGCCTGCGCGGCGCTGTCGCGGGCCGGGATGATGGTGCATGCCTACCTCATCTACGGGGTGCCGTCGCAGACCACCCAGGAGACGATCGACGCCTTGGAACGCCTGCGCCAGATGGTCGCCCTCGGGCTGATCCGTTCCGCCTACTGGCACCGCTTTGCCGCCACCGCCCACAGCCCCGTCGGCGCCGACCCGGAGCGCTTCGGGGTGAGCCTGCAACGCCATGAGACGGCCTTCGCCGAGAACGAGATACCTATGCTCGACCCCGCCGACCAGGACCGCGAGGCCCTCGGGCGCGGCCTGCACCGCGCGACCTACAACTACATGCATGGCCGCGAGCTGGACCGGGATGTCCGCGAGTGGTTCGACCTCGCGGTGCCGCGGCCGCGGGTGCCGCATGACGCCATCGAGCGCTGCCTCCACGGCGAGGACGACGCCGTCCAGGCCAGCCCGGCGGATGCGGCGCCGGCCCGGCGCAGCCCTCCGGGGCGTCTGCAGCCGCGCCCGCCGCCGCGGCGGCCGCGGGGGAGGTGAGCCGGCCGGGGCCCGCCGGCTGCCCAGGCTCAGGAGAAAGGCCCGGATTCTCGCTCGCCAAGACGCCATGAACGCCAAGGGTGAGAGGATCAGGAGAGCAGAGGCCCTATAGCCGGCCTGCCGGCGCAGGCCGAGGAGGTCCACGGCGCCGTCCGTGGACCCCCCCCGGGCGCCGTCGACGGCGCCCGGGTAGACACGTGGCGTGGTGCGCCGGATGGCGCAGGGCGGACGATCGCGTCACGACGCGATGCCTCACCCAAGAACGACCGGATGGGTCCAGGCGCGGCGGCCCTGCGCATCGGCGATCTGCACGCGCAGATAGCCGGCGGCCTTGGCGTACTCCCATCGCGCGCTGGTCAGCTCGGCGCCGCCCTCGGCATAGACGCTCCGGCCGCTGGCGCCGCGGCACATGAACTGGATCTCGCGCACCGGCGAGCAGCGGACCTCGACGACGCCGTCGCTGATCTGGACGTCGAGGAACTCCGGGC
>JAAYZO010000947.1 GCA_012514865.1 Lentisphaerota bacterium
CTCGCGAATTTCAGTGGCAGTTTCCTTGTCTGTCACCTCCTTTCGCGCCGGCCTTTGCCTGGCGCGACGATAGCGATCCCGATAGCGATTGGGATGAGAGCGGGCTCCACCCAGCGGCGGGAGGCGACTGAGTACAGCGCCTCCGCCGGAACGTTCGGAGTTGGGTGCTTCCAGCCCTGTCGATACCTATCGATACCTATCGAGTCCTGTCGAACCCTGTCGGCTCCTGTCGAGCCCGGTCAACGTCGCCGTTGGGCGTTCTCCCCCTCCGGCGTTGAGCGTTGGGCGTTGAGCGTTGAGCGTTGAGCGTTGGGCGTTGAGCGTTGAGCGTTGGGCGTTCTCCCCCTCCGGCGTTCGGCGCTGGGCGTTCGCTCTCCCAAGGGCCGGCGATCTGGAGAGGCCGCAAGGGCCTCGCGTCGAAGCCCGAAGGGTGGCCTGTTCACGCGCCGCCGTGCGGCGCGTGAACAGGTCACATCACCCCCTCCGAGAGTCCTCCCGTTCGTGCTTTTCGTGCCTTTCGTGGTTAAGTCCCCACTTCCCTTGAAGCGCTCGGCGCGGCCTTGGCCCATCGGCACCACGGCGGCAGGAAGCGCCGCGCGGCGAGCTGCCGCAGTCGGCGCAGGGTGTCGCGGGGGTCGCCGAGCAGTCGCAGCAGCCCGGCCAGGGCCACGGCGCAGCTCAGGAAGGCGATTGGCAGGAGGCCGATGACGAAGCGGGCCTCGACGCCGATTGGGTGACGCGGCGGCTCGACCGTGATGACGGTGTCGAGGGTGATGATGAAGGCGTAGGGCAGGAAGGTCACCAGCGAGGCCAGGGTCGCCCAGAGGCCCTCCGGGCTGCGCCAGCACAGCAGCACCATCCCCAGCGGCAGGAGCACCATGATCCAGGGGAAGCTGTGGACCCTCCGCATGGCGATGAAGACGCTGCGACGCGGGACGTCGAAGCCCAGGGCGTACAGGTAGCCCCGGGCGTAGCGCCCGACGACCTCCGGCAGCGAGTGCATCCCGAAGATGTAACCGGCCACGGTGGTGCCATCCTCGCCGTAGTCGCCGGCGACGAGCTGCGCCCGCGTCGGAAAGCCCGGCTGGCCGGCAAACTCATGGCAGGCCCACCACCAGGCGTGGTGGTCCATCATCGGGAAGGGCTCGCCGGCCTCACGGATGTTGTAGACGAGGTAGGGCGACGCCAGGAGCAGCGTCAGGGCGCCGATGCCGGCGCCGAGGGCGAGTTCGCGACGCGACCAGCGCCGGCAGAGCAGCAGCACGGCCTGGTGCACCCCCAGGAGGAGCACGGCGACCGTCAGCAGGCTCACATCGAGGTAGATCGTCAGCGCCAGAAGCACCGCCGCGGCGGCCGCCGGAACCAGGCGCGACCGCAACGGCCGCCCGGCACGACGCAGGAGCACCACGAACGCCACGATGCAGAGGAGGTGCAGCGCAATGGCCAGGTTGGTCCGCAGGAAGGCGACGGCGTAGTGCATATCCCACCCCGAGAAGGCCCACAGCAGGGCACTGAGCAGGGCGACCGTGCGACCGCATAGCATCAGCGCGCAGGCGGTGAAGGCCAGCATCCCCAGGAGGCTGAAGCTGATCGAGAGACGCCGCAGGAGGAGCTGGTTCTCGAGTTCCGGGTCGGCCGCCGCCGCGGGGCTGCCCGCAGCCGTCGCGGCGGCGGCCGCTGAGGCGCCGGGCTCGGAGAGGGGCGCCGACGGCGACCCGAAGGCCAGAATGCAGAGCCGGCCCAGAGCCGGCAGCAGGGGCTCACGCGAGGTGTTGAAGCACGGCAGCGGCTCGGTCATCGCGATGCGGTAGTAGCCCTCGGCGTCGCCGCCGAACCGCGCCGGGCGGTCAGGCAGGAGCCCGGCGGCCATGACGGCGAAGTAATCGCGACGCTCGATGACCGCCTGGCTGAAGATGATGAGGAACAGCCCGAGGGTCAGGCCCCAGCGCAGCGTCTCGGAGCGCGCCAGGCCGGCCAGCGACACAGCCGGCGTGACCGGCGTGGCCGGGGCGGCCGGGGGGGCTTGAGTGGCACGACGTCGTCTCATGGGTGCACCGCCATGGCGGCCGGGTGCTGCCGCCGGCGGCCCTGATGCGCGCTACAGTAGACCGCAACGCGACACCACGCCAGCCGGAAGGGGCCGGCGGCGCGCAGGGCTGTTTGAAAGTCCGGTTCTGGCACCCCTTCAGGGTGCGTGGTTCGTGGGTTCGTGTTTCCGGGGGTCGTGCTCGCGCGCGACCCCCGGCTACGATCTGGCACCGCTTCAGGGTGGCCAGTTGGCCGCTGACGCGATCTTCGATCAGCCCTGGGCCGCGCGGAGGATGCCGTGGCGAATGACGACCCCGGCGCTATGTTCATCCGCGAGACCGGGCCGACGGCGTGCCGCCGGCCGGCCCGCAGACGCACCACACGAGGAGATCCGCGTCGATGATCACCATCCAGAACCCGCGCCACGGCGCCATCCTCAACCGCCATGACGGCGATGAATCCGCCGCCGGCCTGACCATCGCGGTCACGGGCACCTGCTCCGGCTCGGCACCCGTGAGGGTCAACGGCGTCGCCGCCACGACTCAGGGCGGGCAGTTCACCGCCAGGGTCACCCTCGACCGCCGCCAGACCGTGATCACGGTCACCAGCGGCCCCGACACCGCCGCGATCACCGTGCTCTATGACCAGAACTCCTTCGCGCGCTACCGCTTCTCCCTCGATGACAATATCTGGTTCCTGCGCGACATCGCGGCCAAGGGCTACCGCTCGATCTTCGAGAACCCCTACATGGCCCTCTGGAAACACCTGCACGACACCTACGGCACCACGGTCCACTGCAATACCTACTTCCAGTGCGAGAACTTCAACCTGACGCAGATGCCGGACCGCTACCGCGGCGAGTTCCAGGACAACGCCGACTGGTTCCGCATGACCTTCCACGCCCTGCAGAATGACCCCGACAAGCCGTACCTCACCGCCGGCTATGACCAGGTCGCCCGCGATTTCGACAAGGTCACCGCCGAGCTGATCCGCTTCGCCGGCGAGGCCGTGCTGGACACCTTCACCACCATCCACTGGGGCGAGGCCACCCGCGAGGGCTGCCGGGCCGTGCGCGACCGCGGCATCAAGGGCCTGGTTGGCTACTTCGTCACCGACAAGCAGGGCGACCCGATGGTCTCGTACTACGCCGATCGGGAGATGACCCAGTACATGACCGGCCGGGACTACTGCAAAGACCTCGACGAGGGCCTCATCTTCGTCCGCCACGACATGGTGGTCAACAGCTTCGCCCTGCCGACGATCGTGCCGCGTCTCGACGCGATCGCCGCCGACCCGCACCAGGCCGAGATCATCGAGCTGATGATCCACGAGCAGTACTTCCACCCGACCTACAAGGCCTATATCCCGGAGTACGCCGAACGCTGCGAGACCGCCGTGCGCTGGGCCACCGAGAAGGGCTACACGCCGGTGTGCTACGGCGACGGCTTCATCGGCAACACCCGCGACCGCCTGGGCTGAGCCGCCGCGCAAGGCCGCACGGCCTGTCCAGACCCCGCGGGCCGTGCGGCGCCACTGGCCGCGGCCCGCGGCACTGCCCTAGGAGGAGGGTTCCGCATGCAGCGCTTCCACGATGGCCGCGACGGGTTCTTCGAGCACCGCTATGGCCTCTTCGTGCACTGGGGCCTCTACGCCCTCACCGGCTGGCATGAGCAGGTGCAGTGGCGCCATGGCATACCCAAGGCCGACTACGTCCGCCTGATGTCGCAGTTCAACCCGGTGCACTTCGACCCGGAACGCTGGCTGGACCTCATGGCCGAGGCCGGTATGCAGTACCTCTGCATCACCACCAAGCACCACGACGGCTTCTGCCTGTGGGACAGCGCCTGCACCGAGTACAAGGTCACGCGGACGCCCTACGGCCGTGATATCCTGGCCATGCTGGCCGAGGCCTGCCAGCGCCGCGGCATCCGCCTCGGGCTGTACTACTCCTGCCCCGACTGGCACCACCCCAACGCCATCAACCTCGGCGGCGACCACCAGCTCACCGAGCCCAATCCCGGCGACGAGCCCGACCTCCTGCGCTACGTCGACTACGTCCGCCGACAGATCACCGAGCTGGCCACCGGCTACGGCCCCATCGCCTGCTTCTTCTGGGATATACCGCCCCGACTCACCATCCCCGACCTCAACGAGCGCCTGCGCCGTCTCCAGCCCGGCATCATGATCAACGACCGCGGCTTCGGACCCGGCGACTACGCCACGCCCGAACGCCATGTCCCCGCCGGCCGCCGCTTCACCACCCCCACCGAGGCCTGCCAGTCGGTCGGCCGGCAGAGCTGGGGCTGGCGCGTCGACGAGGACTACTACTCCGACCTGTTCCTCATGCAGAGCCTCGACCGCATCCTCGCCATGGACGGCAACTACCTCCTCAACGTCGTGCCGCGCCCGGACGGCACCATCGCCGAGGCGCAGGCCGCCATCCTGCGCCGGATCGGGCGGTGGTTCCACCGCGTGCGCGAGGCGTGGTACGGCGCCGAGCCGGCACCCGAGATCCTGGCGGGCGACGAGTGCATGGTCACCCGCAAGGGCCATAGCCTCTACCTGCACTTCCCCACCCCGCCGGTCAGCTCCGGGATCGTCCTCAAGCCCCTCGCCGCGGCGCCGCGACAGGCGGTCCTGCTCAACACCGGCCAGGCCCTCCGGGCCGCCGTCGAGTACGTCCCCTCGGGCTTCCGACAGGGCTGCTTCCTGCGCCTCGCCGGCCTGCCGGTCAACGACCTCGCCGGCGAGGTCCCGGTCGTCCGCCTCGACTTCGACGACCTCCCTGCCGCCCTCGCCTGCGCCCCGCCGCCCCCACCCGCCCCGCCCACCGACCCGACGAGCCTCGGGAACATGTCATGAGCCTGATCACCTGCAGCGCTGATGAGGACGCTATGAACGGCCTTGAACGGACCCTGGAGTTTATCAAGGGCAATAGGGTGGACCGGCTGCCGTATCATCCCATCCTGATGCGGATTGTGTCGGAACTCACCGGCGTCAACTATCGGGATTTCTGTCTCGATCCGCTGATACACAGCGACGCCGCGATCCGGATGAGTGAGATGCTCGATTGCGACTGGGTGACGGTCATGTCCGACCCGTACGCGGAGGCTGAGGCGTTTGGTTTGCCGGTGGCGTATCCGGATAACGCCATGCCGCATGAGACCGGCCTGCTGATCATGGATCCGTCGACCGACATTGACAACCTGACGGTGCCGCGGCTTCAGGACGCCCATCGGATGCGCGGCAGAGTCGAACAGATCGAGCACTTCGTGCGGCTCTGCAAAGACCGTTTCTTCATTGTCGGCTGGGTGGAGGGCCCGATGGCGGAATATGCCGATCTGCGCGGACTGGGTCCCGCGTGCCTGGACCTGTTCGACTGCCCTGAACGGGTGCATCAGGCCATGGATGTGATCATGGAGAATGCCCTGAACTTCATCACCGCGCAGGTGAACGCCGGAGCGCACTGCATCGGCATTGGCGACGCGGCGTGCTCGCAGATCGGGCCTGAGTTGTATGAGACGTTCGCATTCGAACGCGAACGGGAGCTGGTCGCGCATACTCACGCGCTGGGAGCGCTGGCCAAGATTCACATCTGCGGAAATACGACCTCGATCATGCCCAACGTGATCGAGACCGGCGCGGACATCATCGACGTCGATCACCTGGCGACGGACATGGCGGGCTTTGCGGCACTGCTCAAGCCCGGACAGGTCCTCTGCGGCAATGCCGACCCCGTCTCGATTATCGCCAAGGGTTCACCGGAACGGATCAGACAGACGGTCAGGACCATCCACGAGCAGACCCGAGGACGGACCATCGTCTCCGCCGGCTGTGAAATACCCCCGGGCACGCCCGTGGCAAATCTGCGTGCCTTCCGGGAAGCAGCCGGCCTATGAACACTGAAGGAGCGACGTCACTGATGAAGGACTTCGCGTCTGGCTGCGCAGGGAGAAAGGACCTCGTGTATGACGTCATCGTCGCGGGCGGCGGCGCGGCGGGTGTCGGTGCGGCCTTGGCCGCATCCAGGCGAAGCCGTGTGCTTCTGGTGGAAACGGAATCTACGGTAGGGGGCGACCTGCTGACGGGAATGCCCATCTACGGGGCATGGAATTCGCTTGGCGAGCAGTGCGTAGGCGGCGTGCTGAACGATCTTGTGGCCGAGTGTCGTCAGCAGCCGGACGGTTTCATAGGTCCGGTGTGCGACTGGCGCACCGTGTACGGACTGTGCCTGTCGCCGGCAGCCCTGCATCTGGCGATCCTTCGCCTCCTCCATGCGTGTGGCGTTCACGTGATGCTCAAGTCAACCCTGACGCGGGTGGGAGCCAAGGACGGACACGTTGTGGAACTTGAGGTCGCGAGTCAGGATGGATGACACCGGATCCAGGGTGCCGGCGTGGTCGACGCCACCGGCTCTGGCCGTGTCACCGAGCTTGCCGGCGGCCAGGTCGAAGGTCCGGGTTCACAGGAGACTCCGCAGCCGATGAGTCTCTTGTTCCGGATGGCCGGCGTGTCCTTCGAGGAGTTCCTTCGTTTCGTCAAGGAGAACCCTGCCGAGTTCCTGCTTGCCGAGAATCCCGTGTACGGCGTCACGCCGCCCGAGGCGGCCCAGCGTGTTCACGACGGGGGCCTCCCGTATGCGGCACTCTCAGCCGGAGGAGCGTTGCTCGGCGGCGCTATCGCCGGGGGGCGTGTTCAGCCCTGTACGGCTTTCTTCATCACCCCGACGTCCCGTCAGCGTCGGGAGGTCTGCATCAACGCCACGCGCATTTCCTCGGCCGGGCTGCTCGATGCGCGGGAGACCTCATGCCTCCTGCTGGACTTGGCGGAGCAGGTACATCAAAGCGTGGCGTTCCTGCGTGCATCGGTGCCGGGGTTCAGCCGCGCCTGCCTATCGTCGGTGGCGCATCGCATTGGAGTACGGGAGACCAAGCGGATTGTGGGTGATGAGAGTCTGACAGAGGGCCACGTGCTGAACGCCGTCAAGTCGTCGGAGGGGGTTGCGAAAGGAGCCCATCATGTGGACGTTCATGGCAGCGGTACGAAGCAGATCCGCAAGCCGGTTCACGGTGGCGGCACATACGATATCCCATTCGGGAGCCTCATTCCCAAGGGCCTCAGGAATGTTATCGCGGCAGGGCGGTGCATTTCGTCCGATCGCTCGGCTAATGGCTCTCTCCGCCTGATGGGGACCTGTATGGCTACCGGCCAAGCCGCCGGCACGATGGCAAGCCTGCTCGCGGAGTCACGCGCAAGAAACGGGGACGTTCGCGACCTGAGCGTCACTCGCGTGAGAGAGGTCCTGCGGCAGGATGGAGCCATCCTCGATGGCACCCAGTGACACCAACGGGAGGTCGGCGGCAACGCCGTGAGCCTCCCGTCAATCGGAGATTCCGTCACGGGCAGGCAACGGCCCGTGGCGGAAGATCCGTTCGACTTGATGTTTCGGCTCGGGCGCGTTAGCGTCTGGGTGTTCCGCGGTGATGGAGGAAGCCCGGGACACCCATTCGGGAAGGGAGGCGAGGGATGCTGACGCGCACCTGGAGCTCGGCGATTCAGGGCATTGACGCCTGCACGGTCGAGGTCGAAGTCAATGCCACCATGGCCGGCAACGAGACGGTAGTCACGGTGGTGGGCCTGCCCGACGCCGCGGTGCGGGAGAGCCGCGAGCGGGTCTGGTCGGCGATCTACACCAGCGGCTTCCTGCCGCCGCATGGACACACCACGATCAACCTGGCGCCGGCCGATCTGAAGAAGTCCGGCGCCGCCTTCGATCTGCCGATCGCGCTGGGCATCATCGCCGCCGTCGACGGCCTCGACCCGGAACGGCTCAACCAGGCGATGGTCGTCGGCGAGCTGGCCCTCGACGGCACGGTCCGGCCGATCTACGGGGCCCTGCCCGTGGCCCTGCACGCCCGCAGCCTCGGCCTGAAGCACCTCCTGGTGCCGGCCGAGAACGCCACCGAGGCCGCCGTCGCCAAGGGCATCGCCGTCTATGGCGTCTCGCACCTCCTCGACGCGGTCCGCTTCCTGCGCGACCCCACGGCCCTACCCGAGGTCAGCGTCGACATCGACGCGCTCTACGGCACCCCGCCGGACGCCGAGCTGGACTTCGGCGATGTCAAGGGCCAGGAGACGGCCCGGCGGGCCCTCGAGGTCGCGGCCGCCGGGGGGCATAACCTGCTCATGATCGGCCCGCCGGGCTCGGGCAAGACCATGCTGGCGCAGCGCCTGCCGGGTATCCTGCCGCGGCTGAGCCTGGAGGAAGCCCTCGAGGTGACCAAGATCCACAGCATCGCCGGCCTTCTGGGTCGGCAGACGGCGCTGCTGACGGCGCGGCCATTCCGCTCGCCGCATCACACGGTCAGCGACGCCGGCCTCCTCGGCGGGCAGGCCCTGCCACGGCCGGGCGAGATCAGCCTGGCACACCACGGCGTCCTCTTCCTCGATGAGCTCCCGGAGTTCAAGCGCAATGTCCTCGAGGTCCTGCGACAGCCCCTCGAGAGCGGCGATGTGACCATCTCGCGGGCCGCCGGCACAGTCACCTTCCCGGCGCGCTTCATGCTCGTCGCAGCCATGAACCCCTGCCCCTGCGGACACCTCGGCAGCCTGCAGCGGCAGTGCCGTTGCAGCTCCGGCGCCATCCACCACTACCGGTCGCGTATCTCCGGGCCGCTCCTCGACCGCATCGACATCCATATCGACGTCGCGCCCCTGCCTGAGCAGCTCCTCCTCGAACGACGCCACGGCGAGACCTCGGCCGCCGTCCGCGAACGCGTCGCCCAGGCACGCGCCCGGCAACAGGCGCGCTTCGCCGGAACCACCGTGCACTGCAATGCCGCCATGACCGGCAAGATGATGGACGCCACCTGCACCCTCAACCAGGAAACGCGCAGCCTCCTGCGCTTCGCCATCACCGAGCTGAACCTCAGCGCCCGCGCCTACGACCGCATCCTGCGCGTCGCCCGGACCCTCGCCGATCTCGAGGGCGCCGACACCATCGACGCCCGACACGTCCAGGAGGCAATCCAGTACCGCAGCCTCGACCGACAGATGTGGTGAGGAAGAGGAGGAGAACGCCCAACGCTGAACGCTCAACGACCAACGTCCAACGGCGGAGGGGGAGAACGCCCAACGCTGAACGCTCAACGACCAACGCTCAACGCCGGAGGGGGACAACGCCCAACGCTGAACGCCCAACGCCCAACGCTCAACGCCGGAGGGGGACAACGCCCAACGTCCAGCGGCGGAGGGGGACAACGACCAACGCTGAACGCTCAACGCCCAACGCTCAACGGCGGAGGGGGAAAACGCCCAACGCTGAACGCTCAACGACCAACGCTCAACGGCGGAGGGGGGAGAACGCCCAACGCTGAACGCCCAACGTCCAACGTCCAACGGCGGAGGAGAGGAGACAGAACGTGGGAACGCCAGAGATGGTGCGGCTGACCAAGGAGGAGAGGACGCCGATGGCACACGGTTTCGATCTGGATGAGCGTCTGCTGGCGTTCTCGGTGGAGATCGTCCGGTTGACGGAGGCGCTTCCGACAACACGGTCAGGCAATCACGTGGCGGCACAACTCCTGCGCTGTGGCACCTCGCCCTACCCGAACCACGGCGAGGCCCAGGCGGCCGAGTCAGCCAGAGATTTCGTGCACAAGTTCCGCATCGGCCTCAAGGAACTCCGCGAGACCAGGAACTGGCTTCGACTCGTCCAGGGTGTCCCGCTTTCGGAGACGACCGGTGACGTCACGAGGCTACTCCAGGAGTGTGACGAGTTGATACGCATCTTCGCCGCCAGCATCCGCACGGTCGAGAAGCGCCTCTGACGGATCGTTCGCCACGGCCCGTTACCATACCGGCGGTGGAGGATTCGATGGACTCGATGGTCGCGGCATTGCCGTTGATCTCCCGCGGGGCTCTGTCGCGGCCTTCGACGTTGGGCGTTGGACGTTGAGCGTTCGGCGTTCCCTTCCCCGCCTTCGACGTTGAGCGTTGAGCGTTGGACGTTCAGCGTTCCCTTCCCCGCCTTCGACGTTGGACGTTGAGCGTTGAGCGTTGGGCGTTCAGCGTTCCCTTCCCCGCCTTCGACGCTGGACGTTGAGCGTTGAGCGTTCGGCGTTCCCTTCCCCGCCTTCGACGTTGGACGTTGAGCGTTGAGCGTTCGGCGTTCCCTTCCCCGCCTGCGACGCTGGACGTTGAGCGTTGAGCGTTGAGCGTTCGGCGTTCCCTTCCCCGCCTTCGACGTTGAGCGTTGAGCGTTGGACGTTCAGCGTTCCCTTCCCCGCCTTC
>JAAYZO010000948.1 GCA_012514865.1 Lentisphaerota bacterium
CGGACTGCCGCACCGAGCAGTTCCTCCTGGAGACCCTGCAGCGTCAGGCCCAGAGCCAGCGCCAGCACCTCGGCCGCCGCGAGCTGAACGAGCTCCTCGGGGCGGCGCGGCGCTGCCAGGAACGCCGACGGCGCGCCGCGCCGGTCAAGGCATGGATCTGGCGGGCGGCGTCGGTGTGCCTCCTGGCCGGCGTCACCTGGCACTTCGGACAGATGCTGCGCTCGACGCAGGCCGAGGCAGCGGCGCCGATGTCGCTGACCCTGGCCATGGATGTCCTCGGGCCGTCCGGCGGCAACTACCGCGTGCCGCTCTCGCCCGGCGGCACAGACTCCGATGGCGCCCTGACCGGCGGCGCCCGCAACGCCCTGCCGCGGCCCCTGCCGGCCCTGGCGACCGGGCACTTCGTACAGGACCTCATGCTGGACCTCCGCGACGAGATCGAAGAGCGCCGCCAGGAGCTGATTCGACTCCAGGACCGCGATGCCGGAGGCTGGGAGCGCGACGATGCGTGGGAATGCGTGCTTCCCTCGAATCTGGCTGTGGCCTGAGGCCGGTCTCGAGCGGTGCCGTGGCGCCGGCCGTGTCCTGCCGGCGCTCGCGGTCGCCCTGCTGGTCCTCTCATGCTCTCTGTCGGCGGCCCCGGCCGCGGCACCGTCGGCCGCCGACGCCGCCGCGTCGCCGGCGTTGGCGGGGGCCGTCCGCGACCTCCTGACAGCGAGCCACCCGAGCCTCGATGTCGGTGCGATGCTCGACTACTACAGCCGCACCAGCCCCGACATCCATGCCGAGATCCGCACCCATATCCAGGGCCGCGCCGAGGACGCCGCCGCCTACCTCGGCCGCCTGGCGGACCACTACCAGCGCCTCGACCGCATCCGCGAACGCAACCCCGACGAGTTCGAGCGGCTCCTGAACCTCGACCTGCTCGAGAGCCGCGCCCGCATGCTCGGCCGCCTCGTTCTGCAGAGCCAGGCGGCCCTCAACGACGGCACCGCCGACGACGCCGCGGCGGTGCGCGCCGCCATGACGCGCGCCAAAGAGGAACTCCGCGGCGTGCTCGAGCGCGCCTTCGACAACACCCAGCAGAATCAGCGCATCGAGCTGAACCGCCTCGAGGCGGAGCTGCGGACGATGCGGCGGCTCCTCGACGAGCGTGCCGCCAAGCGCGACCTGATCATCCGCCAGCGCTTCATTGAGCTCTGCGGCCAGGAGATGCCGGCCGCCGCGACCGCGCCGCCGGCCGCGACGCCATGAGGCGCGACGGGTTGCCTGCGAGCATCGCCGGGCTATGCTAGCCCGTAACCTGTTCACGCGCCGCCATGCGGCGCGTGAAGAGGTCAGGCTAGAGGGCTTTTCGCGGGTGACCCGCCAACCGGGGCGCCTGCCGTGGACGAGAGCAGTAATAGAGGAACGATGTCATGGACAAGCTCCGCGTTGGCGTGATCGGTGTCGGGTCGGTGGTGCGCGAAATCTACCAGTACCTCTACTTCCGCAGCGACTTCAGCCACCTCCTCGATATCGTGGCCGTCGCCGACCCCAACGACGAGTACCGCAACTGGTTCTGCGATACCTACAAGATCCCCGCGAACCGCCGCTTCCGCAGCCACAAGGACATGCTCAAGAGCGTCGAACTCGACGCGACGCAGATCAACACCCCGGACCACATCCACGCCGGGCCGACCATCGACAGCCTCGAGGCCGGCCTCGACGTCGTCGTGCCGAAGCCCACCGCCGCCACGGTCAAGGACACCCACGCCATGATCCAGACGGCGCGCCGTACCGGCCGCCTCATGGGCATCGACTTCCACAAGCGCGAAGACCCGCGCCTCAAGGAGGCCGAGGCGCGCTACCAGAGCGGCCGCTACGGCGAGTTCCAGGTGGCGGTGTGGTACATGCTCGATAAGCTCATGGTCGCCGACCCGAACGAGAAGCCGATGTTCTTCGCGACCGCCGACTTCGCCGAGAAGAACACCCCGATCAGCTTCCTGACCGTGCACATGTGCGACGCCCTCATCAAGGTCGTCAACCTCGCCCCGGTCGAGGTCCGCGCCACCGGCTACTCGCACAAGCTGCCCAGCCTCAGCCCGATCGCGGTCAAGGGCTATGACCTCGTCGACACCGAGATACGCTTCCGCAACGGCGCCAGCGCCCACATCGTCACCGGCTGGCACCTCCCGAACACCGCCCACGCCACCACCGTGCAGTCCAGCCGCATGATCTGCAGCGAGGGCATGTTCGACCTCGGCCTCGATACCCCCGGCTACTACGAGCTGCACGCCGACGGCCTGCGCCAGGTCAACCCGCTCTTCAAGAACTTCGAGAAGGACGGCACCGTCACCGGCTACGGCATCTCCAGCCCGGGACGCATCTACCAGAAATTCCTCGCCGGCCGCCAGGGCCGCCTCGATGCCAAGATCCGCGACCAGATGATGACCGCCGCCGAACTCGGCTTCTACACCAGCCTCGTGCTCGAGGGCGCCGAGATGAGCCTCAAGCAGGGCCACGCGATCGCCAAGGGCGTCACCGCCGGCGCCACCGTCGACCTGAAGGCCCTCCTGGTCAAGGAACTCGGCGCCGGCGCCGCGGCCGAGTACGGCTACTGAGCCATGGTCATCGGCATCCCCAGGGAGATCAAGGAGCAGGAGTTCCGCGTGGCCCTGCTCCCGGCCGGTGCCCAGGCCCTCGTCCGGGCCGGGCATCGTGTCGTCGTCGAGGCCGGCGCCGCTGACGGCGCCGGCTTTCCCGACGGGGATTACGCCGCCGCCGGCGCCGAGGTCCTGGCGTCGGCCGCGGCGGTCTACGCCGCCGCCGACCTCGTGGTCAAGGTCAAGGAGCCGATGGGCGGCGAGCTGTCGCTGTTCCACCCCGGCCAGGCCGTCTTCTGCTACCTTCACTCCGAGACGCGCCCGGCCCTGGTCGAGGCCATGCTCCAGAACCGCGTCACCGGCATCGCCTACGAGAATGTCCGCCTGCCGGATGGCTCCCTGCCGCTCCTGGCGCCGATGAGCATCGTCGCCGGCCAGCAGGCGATCCTGCAGGCATCGGCCTGGCTGTGCAACCACCGCGGCGGCCCCGGCGTGAGCCTGGTCGCCTACCCGGGCATCGAGCCGGCGCGGGTCGTGGTCATCGGCGCCGGCAATGCCGGCGTCGAGGCCGCCCGCGTCGCCGCGGCCCTCGGCGCCGAGGTCGCCCTCTTCGACGTCCAGCCGGCACGCCTCCGCGCCCTCGAGACGCAGTTGCCGCGACCGGTCCGGCTCTGCCACAGCGGCACCGTCGACCTCGAGGCGTACCTCTGCCGCGCCGATATGGTCGTCCATGCCACCATGCTGCCGCCGGACACCCCGACCCACCTCATCGACCGCGCTCTGCTCCGCCGCATGAAGCCGGGCTGCGTCATCGTCGATATCACCGCCAACCTCCGCGGCGCCATCGAGACGGCCGACCGCTATACCACCCACGCCGACCCGGTGTACCGCGTCGAGGGCATCGCCCACTTCGTCGTGCCGAACATCCCGGGCGCCGTGGCCCGCACCGCCTCGCAGGCCCTCGCCATGGCCGTGCTGCCCTACCTCCTCACCCTGGCCCGCCTCGGCTGCCGCGAGGCCCTCCGCCAGATCCCCGAGCTGCTCCTCGGACTGACCTGCATCGACGGGGTCCTGACCTGGCACGAGGCCGGCACCTTCCTCAATCGGCCCTGGAAGACCCCGGCCGAGGCCCTCGGCCTCTGACGGCTCGTCCCCCCCCAGAGTGGCCAGAGTGGCCCGGGCGTCCCGCCCGGGTTCCCCCCGCCGCGCCGCCCTCGGCCAGAGTGTCCCGGGCCTCCCGCCCGGGTTCCCCACGCGGCGCCGCCCTCGGCCAGAGTGGCCCGGGCGTCCCGCCCGGGTTCCCCACGCGGCGCCGGGCGGTTCGCACGGCCACGCCTGCGCTCGCCCGGTCACCCAGAAGGGGTGCCAGCATCCGACTCTGGAAGAGCCCCGATCGCGGCCGGCGAGCCCTGGCACCATGGGTCCGCGGCGCTATAGTCACGGCGGCTGTGGCATCTCCGCCGCAGCCGAGTGGTCCTGGCGACCCGGCGCCGCCCCGATGGGGGGCCGGCTCGGTACGGCGTCGCCACCGGGCGGAAGTCCGGCCATGGTGGGGACAGAGACGAAG
>JAAYZO010000949.1 GCA_012514865.1 Lentisphaerota bacterium
CACGGCTGAGCGCACCGCCGCGAACGGCGATGGGCACAGGGGGCCCCGAGCAGCGCTGCTCGGGGCCCCGCCAGGACGGTCGGACTGGTCAGACAGGTCAGACTGGTCAGACCGGCCGGGCGGCTAGGGCGCCGGGAGCCGGGCCGTGACCGCCAGGAGGACGGGGCGGACGGTGCTGCGCGCCGAGACCAGGTCGAACGAGGCGATGGCCTTCTCCGGGTGGGGATTCCGCCAGGTCAGGGCCTCGACTCGGGCGAGCGCCCCGCCGGCGGTGGTGCCGGTCCAGGCGCTGCGGCCGCAGGCGCTGCCGAGCTGGCTGTTCCAGTCGGCGAGGGTGACATTCCAGCGCAGCTCCTCCTCGACGGTCTGGCCATCGTCATAGCGCACGACGATACGGCCGATGAGGCCGGGGTTGATACCAGCGCGGTCGTAGATGTGCCGCGAGAAGCGCGCCGGGCGGCTGCCGGTATGGAGGAAGACGAGGGCGTCGGCGGCTGTGCCGACCGGTATGGCCCAGGCCTCCTCGGGGAGGGCGCCGTCGGCATCCTCGGATGAGGCCAGCACCAGGCACTGGTCGCCGTCGCCCGGGAGGATGTCGAAGGGCACCCCGCACCACCACTGTCGGCCGGTCGGGAGTGCCGTGAGGTCATGCTGCGGCCCGAGACCCAGCCAGCCGGGACGCTCGGGGCGGTCGCTCAGACGGCGGTTGGCCCAGCCGCGCAGATCGACCGGGAGGAAGGACGCCGTGCGCCCGTCCGGCGGCTCGCGGAGGTCCTGGAAGACCTCGGCCGGGCGGTACGGCAGGGCCGCCAGATCGAGCGGCTGGGCGGACGCCATCGCCTCGGCGCTGAGGGGCAGCGCGGTGGTCAGGCGGACCTCGCGGCGCAGGGCCGCGATGCTGTACCAGGTCGTGCCGCCATAGCCGAGGATGCCCTGCCGGTGCGCCTCGGCGCAGAGACCGGCGATGTTGCCCGGCTCATACCAGCCGCAGGCCACGACCTCGAAGCCCTCGTTCTTGAAGAACGGCACCGACGCGAACTCGTCGGCGGCGTTGTAGTGCCAGTCGAAGAGGATCACATCGCGGGGGACCTTCGGCAGGGCCTCGGCAGTCTGGAAGTACTTGCCGTTGTGGCTGAGCAGGAGCTGGTCGCCCCACATGGCCAGGCGCAGGCCCTTGCCGGTGACGAAGGCATGCAGCCGCCCGATCTCCTCGGCCAGGAGCTCGCCGCCGGTGCTGCCGCGGCAACGCTCGCACTGCCCGATCGGCTCGAAGGTGATCTCGTCGAGGCCGACATGGAAGACCGTCGCGCCGGGGAAGCACTCGAGCTGTTCCTCGATCATGCCGAAGAGCATCGTGTGGGTCTCCGGATGCCGCGGGCAGTAGTTCCAGAAACGCCGTTTGGCGCTCTCGGGCGGATGGGGTATCTCGGCGAGGTGGCGGAATTCTTCTTTCTCAAGGAAGTAGTTGAAGTGCGACCAGCACTGGGTCATGGGGATGACCTCCATGCCGAGTGCCTGGGCCTGCAGCACCAGGGCGCGCAGCTCGTCCTTGGTCGGGGCGTCCGGCCCGCGCGACAGGGCGGGGTGGCGCTCGTAGCGCAGGCGGCTGTCGATCTGGATGGCGATCCAGTTGAACTTCAGCGCTGCCATCAGGTCGATGACGCGGCCGGCCTCGGGGACCGCCGCGCTGGTGTCGGGGCCGGTGACATGCCAGCCGCGCCAGCGCATCACGGGCCAGTCCAGGATGGCGGCGGCGGGGATGTGCAGGCGGCCGTCGTGCCGGGTCAGCATCTGGCGCAGGGTCTGCACGCCGTAGAGGGCGCCGCGACGGCCCTCGGCGCGGATGCGGATGCCGCGCGCGTCGACGTCGAGGGCGTAGGCCTCCTCGCGCTGCCAGTCGGCCAGGCCCTTGGGGAGGTCCAGCGGGCCCTGCAGGATGACGACCTCGGCGCCGCCCTCGAGGCGCTCCACGACGCGTCCGAGGTCGCGGCCGATGAGGCGTTTGAGGATGCCCAGCGCCGGGGCGTGCTGCTCGATGGCCTCCAGGGGCGCCTCGACGCGCTCGACCGCGAGGCCGAGGTCCTGACTCAGGACGCGCTCGAGGAGGTCGCGGGCCGCGGCCGTGGCCACGCCCCGCGAGGCCACCCGGACCCTGCCCGCCAACGTCAGGGGGTCGGCCCCCGTCCAGCGGCACTGCTGCGGCGCCGGCACGACGCGGGCCTGGCGCGGCGCTTCGAACGGCGGCGCGGCCACGAGGCGCTCGGGCGACGGCGCCGCGATCGGGC
>JAAYZO010000133.1 GCA_012514865.1 Lentisphaerota bacterium
TCGCTCTACCTGCAGGTCCGCCACGACCTCTGCGTGAACTGCGAGGAATGCGCCATCGCCCGCGTCTGCCCGGTGCAGGCCTTCCGCCGGGTGCCGGCCTCACAGCCCTACCTCCCCAAGGGCCGCGAGGAGGCCCCCGCATGACCCCCACGGCCCGCCTGTCCGCCCTCTCTGCCCGCACGCCGCCCGCGGCGGCGGTATCCCCGTCACACCGACGGCCCTCGTTCGGGCGCCTCGCCGGCGCCCTCGCCCTCGGATTGTGGGCACCCCTGTCCATCGCCGCGGAGCGCTTCCCCAAGCCCGACCTCAGCCCGGGCTATGTCGCTCCCGCCGACCACTGGCCCGGCCTGACCGCGGCCTGGCGTGACGGCCTCGACGTCGGCATCCTCGCCCTGGCTCTGGGCGCGGCGGCGTGGCTGGCGCTGCGGCGGCGCTCGCGCCTCGGGCTGCAGGTCCTCGGGCTCGCCTGCCTGGCGTACTTCGGCTTCTGGCGGCGCGGCTGCCTGTGCCCGGTCGGGTCCTTCCAGGCCGTCGCCGAGGGGCTCTTCCAGGGCGTGGCGCTGCCGTTGCCGACGGTGCTGTTCTTCATGCTGCCCCTGCTGGCGGCGCTGCTCTGGGGCCGGGTCTTCTGCGCCGCGGTCTGCCCGCTGGGGCTCCTGCAGGACGTCGTCGCGGTGCGGCCGCAGCGCCTCTCGCGGGCAGTCGACGCGGCCCTGCAGGTCATCCCGGTGGTGATGCTGGCCCTCGGGGTGCTCCTGGCGGCGACGCAGACCGCCTACCTGGCCTGCCGCTTCGACCCGCTTGTGCCCCTGCTGCGCCTGAGCGGCTCGGCACATGGTGTCCTGATGGGCGTCGGCTTCCTCCTCCTGGGCATCTTCCTGGCGCGGCCCTACTGCCGCTACGTCTGCCCGTACGGCGTCCTCCTGCGCGGGCTGTCGCGGCTGACGTGGACGCACGTCACCATCACCCCGGACACCTGTGTGCAGTGCCACCTCTGCGCCGGAAGCTGCCCCTTCGAGGCGATCTCGGCGCCGACGCCGCCGGCGCGGCCCGAGGCGGTGCGCGCCGGGGTGCGTCGCCTGGCCTGGCTGGTCGTGGCGACGCCGCTGCTGGTCGCGTCCTTCGCCCTGCTGTTCAGCCTGCCGGCGCCGGCTCTGGCGCGGCTGCACGCCGACGTCCGTCTCTCCGAGCACCTCCAGCGCGAGGCCGCCGGCAGCGCCACCGCCACGGCCGAGAGCATCGCTTTCCGGGCCTCAGCGCGCACGCCGGCCGATCTCCATGAGGCCGCCGCGGCGCGCCGCGACGCCCTGCGCCGCGGCGGACGCTGGGCCGGCGCCTTCGTCGGCATGGTCATCGCCCTGCGGCTCCTGGGGGCGTCCCTGCAGCGTCGCCGGACCGACTACGAGCCGGATCGCGGCACCTGCCTCAGTTGCGGGCGGTGCTTCCGGAGCTGTCCCCAGGAACTGCGGCGGCTGCATCCACGAGCGGAGGCCTGAATGCCTGAGACTGCTACCACGAAGAGCCGTTGGCGGGACCTGTCACGGGACCTCCTCGTCTGCCTCCTGGCGGTCTGCCTGGTCACCGGCTTCGTCCTGGCGGTCCAGATGGCCGCCACCCGTGCCGTGGTGCGCGAGACCGACCCGCTGAATCAGGTCGCCCTGACGCACCTGAAGCAGGCGGCAGCGCGTCATGTCCAGGACGACCAGCTCAAGGAGGCCTTTCGGGAGATCGACGAGCGTGCCCGCGACGGCTTCTACCGGGCTCGCGGACGGCAGCGCCGCGGCGCGATGCTCCTGGGCGGCATCGGCCTGACGGCACTGCTGTCGATGCACCTCCTGGCGCGTCTGCTGCGGGCGCCGCCGCGGCCGGGCCAGACGGCCGCCGAGGCCGACCCGCTCGGCGCGATGGTGCGCCGCGGCACGATCGGCGCGGCGCTGACCGCGGGAGTGTTCGTCGTCGTGATGGCGCAACGCCACGGCGAGGCGGTGCCGGCGCCGGCGGAGGGCACGGCCGCGGCCGGCCAGGCCTTCGACGCCGAACCGACGCAGTGGCCGGGCTTCCGCGGTGCCGGCGGCGACGGCCGGACAGCGTCCCCGGCGGTCACCGACTGGGATGGGCCTTCCGGACGCGGCGTGCTCTGGAAGCGCCCCCTGCCCCGAGGCGGCTTCAGCAGCGCCATCGTCTGGAACGACCACGTCTACCTGACCGGCGGCGACGCGGTGGCCCGCGAACTGTACTGCCTCGACGCCGCCGACGGCCGCATGCTCTGGACGGTCGCCGCAACCGACGTCGTCGGCTCGCCGGCCGTCCTGCCCGAGGTCAGCCCCGACACCGGCTTCGCCGCCGCGACGCCGGTCACCGACGGGCAGAGGGTGATGGCCATTTTCGCCACCGGCGACGTCCTGGCGGTCGACCGCGACGGCCAGCGCCTCTGGGCCCGCAACCTCGGCGTGCCGGACAACCCCTACGGCCACGCCTCGTCGCTGCGCCTGCACGCCGGACGGCTCCTGGTGCAGTACGACCACTTCGCCAGCGCCCGCTTCCTGGCCCTGGACGCAGGCACCGGCGCGACCGTCTGGGAGCAGTCCCGCGAGGTCCACGCCTCGTGGGCGACGCCCCTGCTGGTGCGTCTCGAATCGCGCGTGGCAGCGGTGCTCAATGCCGAACCGCTGGCCGAGGCCTTCGACGCCGAGACCGGCGAGCGCCTGTGGTCCTGCCAGTGCATGGGCGGCGAGGTGGCGCCGTCGCCGGCCTACGACCAGGGCCTGGCCTTCGTCACCACCGACTACGTCACCCTGGCCGCCATCCGCATGGCGGGCGACCAGCCTGGCAGCATCGCCTGGCAGAACGACGAGGAACTCCCCGACGTCTGCACACCCCTGGCCATCCATGGCCTCCTCATCGTCGCCAATGGCGCCGGCATCATCAGTTGCTACCGCAGCACCACCGGCGAGCTGCTCTGGCGACAGGAGACCGACGAGGGGTACTACTCCTCGCCCGTGGCCGCCGGGGACCTCGTCTATCTCACCGACCGCAAGGGCCGAACCCGTATCTTCAAGGCCGCACCGACCTTCACCCCGGTGGCCGAGTGCGCCCTCGGCGAAGAGGTCGTCAGCACCCCCGCCATCGTCCGGGGACGCCTCTACCTGCGCGGCGTCCAGAACCTCTATTGTCTTGGAAACCCTCCCTGATCCCCAGCGAAAGCGACACACCACCATGGCAGACGAATCCCTCATCGCGGTCTTCGTGGACTTCGAAAACCTCGCCATCGGCGTCAGCGACATGAAGCCGAAGGCGACCGACTTCCGCGTCGACCTGGTCCTCAAACGCCTCCTCGAGAAGGGCCGCATCGTCTTCAAGCGCGCCTACTGCGACTGGAGCAACTACCAGGGCGCGGTGCGCGACTTCCACGCCCGCGGCATCGAGCTGGTCGATATCCCGCGCAAGCGCGCCAGCGGCAAGAACAGCGCCGATATCCGCATGGTCGTCGACGCCATGGACCTGTGCTACTCCAAGACCCACATCGATACCTTCGCTCTGCTCTCCGGCGACAGCGACTTCTCGCCGCTGGTCTCGAAGCTCAAGGAGAACCGCAAACGCGTCATCGGCTGCGGCGTCCGCACCTCGACCTCGGACCTCCTCGTCTCGAGCTGTGACGAGTTCATCTTCTACGACGACCTGGTCAACGCCGCACGACGTTCGGAGGAATCGCGGCGGCCGCGCAAGCAGAATGCCGACCAGCACGCCGCCGACCAGCACAAGGACACCGCCGTCGACCAGCTCCTCGACATCGTGCAGTCGCTGGCCGGCGACTACGACCCGCTCTGGGGCTCGATCATCAAGCAGACCATGCGGCGCGTCAATCCCGGCTTCAACGAGGCCCACTTCGGCTACGGCAGCTTCTGGGAGCTGATCAAGGACGCCGAGAAGCGCGGCCTGATCGCCGTCGAGTTCGACGAGGCCCGCGGCAACTGTAAGGTCCGCCTCAAAGACGCCCCGCGCTGAGAGGCCCGGCGACGACACTGGCGCAGACGCGAAAGACCGCTCGCCGCGTCGGCTGGAGCGCGAGTGTCCACAGACGCGAACGCGTCCACGAGCCGCAACGGCGTCGACGGCACCAACCGCGATCGTTCCTAACGAGGCGGCCCCGCGCCACCGCCCGAACTCGACTGGCCGGTCACACCGAACCGCCGCCGCGGGCTGGCGTTCCTCCTCCGGGCGTGGTATAGGAGGCCAGACGCGCCGCGGCGGCGGCGCCCGGCGGCCCGCTCGTCGTGCGGGGCGCGGGTGCACCGTCGGCGCGACCTGGAGGAGTCTCGACGATGCGCCGATTCATCGCGTGGGTGTTCCTGCTGGCGCTGTCCCTCGCCGCGGCGCCGGCGGAGGAGTTCTCGACGGCCTCCTCGTGGATCTGGTATCCCGAGCGCCCGGCGGTCGAGGGCTCCGGCCAGACGCGCTGTCTGCGCAAGGTCCTGCGTCTGGAGCAGCCGCCGGTGCAGGCGACCGTGCGTGTGCGTGTCGACGACCGCGTCGTCTTCCTTATGAACGGCGCGCCGGCGCCCGAGCCGCTTGAGAATGGCCCCGGCGGGGCGGTCTACGACCTGGCCGGGCGGCTTCAGGCCGGCGAGAATGTCCTGGCCTTCACTGTGACCAACGCCGGCGGCCCCGGCGGCCTGATCCTCACCGGGACGCTGCGCTGGCCCGACGGCCGCGAGCAGCGCCTGCACTCGGATACGTCTTTCCGCGCGGCGCTGGCGCCGGCGGAGGGCTGGGAACGCCCGGGCTTCGACGACACCGGCTGGCCCGCGGCAAGGGTGGTCGGACACGCCTACACGGCGCCCTGGTATGACCTCGCCGCCTACGACATGGAGCCCTTCATCGAGCCGGCCGACCGCGAGCGCTGGCGTGTCTGGCGGGCGGCGCTGACCCGGATCCCGGCGGGCCTCGCCGACGAGCCGGCGCGGCGGGCGCGCTTCGAGACCATCCAGGGCTCCCCGGCGCTGCTCATCGACGGCCAGCCGCGGCCGGCACTGGCCTACCGCGGCACGGTCGACCCCATGACCGCCCACGGCCGGCGCCAGGTGGCGCACTTCCGCGATGCCGGCGTGCATGTCTACGCCGCCTACATGCCCCTGGACAAGGCCTGGGAGGACCGCCCGGGCCGCTTCGACGCCCTCGACGACCGCCTGCGTGCCTACCTCTCGGTCGACCCGGAGGCCCAGATCATCCTGCTCCTGCGCCTGGTGCCCCCGGAGTCATGGATGGACGCCCACCCGGACGAGCTGGTGCGCTATGCCAAGGGCGACGACTACAACAGCGCCGACGAGTCGCAGCGCGTGCGCCGGCCGTCCTTCGCCTCGGCACTCTGGCAGCGCGAGGCGGCGGCGGTCTGGCAGGCCGCCATCGAGCACCTCGAGGCGCAGCCCTGGGGCCGGCGCGTCATCGGCTACCACCCCTGCTATGGCATCTACGCCGAATGGCACTACTACGGCAGTTGGTCGCAGCAGATGCCCGACACCGGCCCGGCCATGACCGGCGCCTTCCGGTCCTGGCTGCGCCAGCGTTACGGCACCGACGCGGCGCTGCAGCATGCCTGGGGCGACGCGGCGGTGACCCTCTCGACGGCGGCCGTGCCGGGCGTGGCGCCGCGCGAGGCCGCCGACCTCATGGGCCTGCGCGATCCGTTGCAGCGGTCGTGGGTGATGGACTACTACCGCTGTCAGCAGGCCATCACCGCCGACGACATCGAGATGCTTTGCCGGATCGCCAAGGAGGCCACCGGCGAGCGGGTCCTCTGCGGCGCCTTCTACGGCTACTTCGAGGGCGTCCTGCCGCAGACCCAGGGCGGCCACCTCGAGCTGCCGCGGCTCCTGCAGTCGCCGCATGTCGACTACTTCGCCGCGCCCTACAGCTACAGCCACCGCCGCATGGGCGACGACGGCCGCACCCGCGCCATCACCGATGCCTTCACCGCCGCCGGCAAGATGCACTTCATCGAGGCCGACACCCGAACCCACCTCCACCCGCACCCGGTGCACGGCCGCGTCGACACCATGGCCCAGTCCGTCGCCGCCATCCGCCGCGAGGTCGCCACCGCCCTGACCCACGGCAGCGCCCTGTGGTGGACCGACTTCGGCGCCGACGGCACGGCCGGGTGGTATGACGACCCCGAGCTGATGCGCGAGATCGCCGGGCTGATGAGGCTCGCGGAACGACGCTTGCAGAGGCCCCGACAGCGCCGGGCCGAGGTCCTGGTCGTTGCCGACCTCGAGAGCTGCTACCTCCTGCCCGACAACGACACCCTGCGCACCCACTACCGCCTCGTCGGCGAGGTCGTCGGCGAGCTCTACCGCTGCGGGGTGCCCTTCGACACCGTCCTGCTCTCCCAGCTCGCCGACCTCGATCTAGAGTCGTACCGCCTGGTGGTCATGCTGAACCCCCTCATGGTCACGCCGGCCCTGCGGCCGGTGGTCGCCAAGGCCGTCGCCAGCCGCTCGGTGCTCTGGCTCTGGGCTCCCGGCGTCAGCGATGGCCAGCACCTCGACCCGGCCCTGGTCACCGACCTCACCGGCTTCCGCGCCGGCGCCGCGACGGTCGCGCCGGTGAGCGTACGCTGCGTGGCCGGCCAGGACCTCATCGCGGGCGTGCCCGTGACCACGGCGTGGTCCCTGACGCCAGACGAGGTCACCCCGGTCGCGGGCTTCGCCGACCCCGCCAACTGGTACAACCCGCGTTCCGCCAAGGCCATGGCGACGGCCTACCAGGCCTACGCCTGGCAGGCCGCCGGCGAGGGCCTGCGCTGGGACATCGCCACCAGCGACGCCTGGACCGACATCCACCTCAAGGCCGCCGTGCCCACGCCCAGCGCCGGGGTCGTCTTCGAGATCGCCGGTGAGGGCCACACCCACGGCGTCGGCCTGCGCCTGGTCATCAAGGACGCCGACGCCGCCGAGTTCGTCGCGCCGAGCCTGCCGCTGTCGGCCCGGCCCGAACGCCACGCCCTGCCCCTGGCCGGCTTCGTCAAGGCGCCCTGGAGCAAGGCCGCCGCCACCGCGCCGCGCTTCCCCCTGACCGGTTTCAAGGTTGTCGTCGACGGCCTCGGCGGCCA
>JAAYZO010000950.1 GCA_012514865.1 Lentisphaerota bacterium
GCGGCGCGGTCGCGGCCGGCGCGGCGGTGGCGCTGCTGCTGGGGGGCCTCACGGTCGCCTTCATTGCCCGTCTGAATCGCGAGAGGGGCGTCGCCGTGGCGCACGCGCAGCGCGCCGAAGCGGCCCTCTCGCGACTGCGGGAGACCGCGCCGCTCTGCGCCGAGCAGGCGCGCTTCCTTGTCGAACGGGGCCGGGTGGACGAGGCCCTGAAGATGCTCGACCACGCCATCGAGCTGATGCCGGACTGTGCCGAGTACCACGCCCGAAAGGGTGACCTCCTTCAGGCGGCGCTGCGCCTCGAGGATGCCGAGACGTCCTACACCCGAGCCCTGCATCTGGACCCGGAGGTCCCGAACGCGGCCCGGAGTGTCGCGATGGGCCGCGAACTCCAGAGCAGCCGTGGCGCCGATGGCACCTACCCCGCCAGAGCGATCGAGGCCCTACGCCGCGGCATGATGAGCCAGAACCGCTATCAGGAGGCGGCGTTGCTGCCGCGGACTCGAGAAGAGACCTGGCAGGACGTCGTGGCGCTGTACAAGGGTGTCCTGCGTCAGGGCGGCCTGAGCGATGATGTCTTCGCTTACGAGAGCGACGGCATCGCCAGGCTGGGCCTGCGGATCCGCGATCGGCCCCTGTACGACCTCTCGATTCTCTCCGGTATGCCGGTATGGTCTCTGGATCTTCGCGGCACCCCGCTGAGCAGCCTTGAGCCGTTGCGCGGCATGCCCCTGAGGGAGCTGCTCCTCGATCAGTTCCCGCCGGCGGAGTTTCGTTGCCTGGAGGGCCTGCCCCTGGTCAGGCTCTCCTGCGCCCCGACCGGCATCCGTGATCTGTCGCCGCTGCGCGGCATGCCGCTGAAGGTGCTGTGTTTGAACGGCAACCCGGTGGAGGACCTCTCGCCGCTGCTGGGGATGGCCCTCGAGCATCTCGAGATCGGCGGCACCGGCGTTCGGGACCTCTCGCCGCTTCGGGGGATGCCATTGCGACGGCTCACCGCCTACGGCCTGCAGATCGTGGACCTGTCGCCGTTGCGCGGCATGCCGCTCGAGGTTCTCTATGTGGTACACCGGCGCGCCGAACAGCTCCAGGTTCTCGAGGGCATGCCCTTGAAGGAGCTGCTCTGGACGGACCTGGGCGCAACCGACCTCGGCGTGCTGGCACGCCTGCCGCAGCCGCACCTCGAACGCCTCGCCATCGGCGTGCAGTCGCGCGACCTCGCGGCCCTGGCCGGCAAGCGCGTGCGATGGATCGAGCTGCATTCCGACACCCTGATCAGCATCGAGCACCTCCCCACCCTCTCGCCCGAGATTGCGGACCTCCGGCGCTGCACCCGGCTGACCGACATACGGCCGCTCGCCGAGTGCCGGGAGCTGCGCAGGCTGTTCCTGCCGCCTCATGCGAAGGCCGTGGAGGCGCTGCGGGCCCTGCCTCAGCTCGAGGAGATCAACGGCCGGCCCTGGGTCGATTTCTGGCGTGAGGTCGACGCGCGCCAGCTCGAATGAGAGATTGCGTCGGGATGTCGCCGGCGCGTTGTCGCAGACTCGCAGAACGCTATAGTCGCGACGCTCCGGGCTGGCATTGGAGCGGAGGAACCCTGCACCATGACGACGGACACTGCCACCCGACGACAAGTCGTCGACGAGTCGCCGCGGCGGCTGCCGCTGGAGGGCGCCGTCGATGTGGCGGTGCTGGGTGGATCGGTGTCGGCCGTGGCGGCGGCGCTCGCGGCCGCGCGGGCCGGGCGGCGTGTGTTCCTGGCGGCGCCGCGGCCGTTCCTCGGCGAGGACCTCTGTTCGACCCTCCACCTGTGGACGGACCGTCCGCCGGGTCCCGAAAGCCCGCTGGCAGCGGCCCTCTTCGCCAGCGGTTGACGACCACGCCGCACCGCGTCAAACGTGTCCTGACGGCGGCGCTGGTCGAGGCCGGGGTGGAGTTCGTCCTGGGCGCCTATGCCACCGAGGCCCTGCGTGACAGCGCCGGCCGTGTGGCGGGCGTGGTCCTCGCCAATGCCGCCGGCCGGCAGGCGATACCGTCCCGCGCCGTGGTGGATGCCAGCCACGGCGCCTGGTTCGCGCGACGCGTCGGCGCCGCGACGTGGAGGCGTTCCGAGGGCTCGCGGCGGTTCCGGCGCGGTGGTGCAGTCGGGCCGCGTCTGTGGCGTGGTGGTGGCGACCGAGCGCGGCCGCGGCGTGGTGCTCGCGACGGTGGTGATCGACGCCACGGGCGCCGCCGGCGTCGCCATCGCCGCCGGCGGCGAGCCGATCCTGTCGGCCGATGCCGTGGACCTGGCCGTGCAGGGCGCCGGCGTCGCTGAGCGGCCGCCGTGCGGCATCTACGTCAACACCGACTACCTCCTGATCGATCCGGCCGATGTAGTCGATGTCACCTGCGCCATCGCCGGCGCCGAGCTGGCTCTGCCCGACACCGCCTACGACTCCGCGCCGCTGGTGCAGACCCGCGAGCGGCGCCGGGTGCGCGGCGACCACGTCCTCGACTACCTCGACCAGATCACCGGGCGGACCTACGCCGACGCGGTCGTGCTCTCGAGCAGCGACTACGACTCCCATGGCTATCCATCCCTGGACTACTTCGCCATGCTGCCGCACAGCCCCGAGAGCCTGAAGGCGAACCACCCGGCTCCCGGCGGTGCGGCCTGGACGCCGTACCGCTGCCTCCTGCCGCGCGGTCGCGAGCACCTCCTCGAGCGGCTGAGCCTGGTCAGCGCCTGGGACGACCGCATCCTGCAGGGTGCCATGGCCGAATACGCGCACCTGCCGACGCCCGTCGATGGCCTGATCCTGGCACTCGGTGCCCTGCGCGAACCGCGCTGCTTGCCGCACCTGTCACGCCTGGCCGCGCGGCTCGATGCCGAGTCGCCGCTCTCGCACATCCGGTCGCTGGCGCGGGCTCTGGAGGCCCTCGGGGACCCGTCCGGTGCGACGATCGTGACGGCGCTGCTTGGCTTGCCGGGCTTCCGAGGCCACGCCCTGCACAGCATCGTGCCGTTGCATGACAAGCCCATGGAGCGCCGTCGGCGTCTCGGGCCGCTGCGCGAGATCGTCCTGGCACGGGCGCTGTACCGCCTCGGCGACCCCGACGGCTTCGGCCGCGAGATTCTGAGCGAGTACCAACGCGACCGCCGCGGCCTCCTGGCACAGCACGCCACGGCCGTCCTGCGTCAAGGCTTGCGTCTCGGCGTGACGGATGATACACTAAGGACATAATAAGGAGATAATAATGACCGCGATTGGTGTCAAGGATCTAAAGCGGCCCCGCGATCTGCGTGACGCTCTGCAGCGGGAAGGGGAACTCGTGGTGACGAAGGACGGGCAGCCGTTTGCCATCATGGTGGGTGTTGATGCCGACGGTGCCGACGATGTCCTGCGTGAAGTTCGCCGGGCCCTGTTCTCGTCGGCGGTTCTGCGCGCCCGGCGTCGGGCGCGAGAGGCGCCCGTGACGGAAGACGAGATCGACGCCGAGGTGAGGGCCGTACGTGCAGGGCGATCCTGATGATTCGGATCGTTCTTGACACGAACGTACTGGTCTCCGGCATGATCAGGGCCTTTGGCCCGCCGAGTCGCATCGTCGACCTGATGCGGGAAGGGCACGTGGAACTGGTTGTCGACGACCGCATCCTGGCGGAATACGCGGCGGTCCTGAGCCGACCGAAGTTCCGTGCCTACCTCAGTGCTCAGGAGGTCCGTGATGTCATTCTCTTCCTTGAGCGGGCCATGGACTACAGAGTCGCCACCGTCCATGTGGCGGATCTCCCCGATGCTGACGACGCGCCCTTCCTCGAGTTGGCGCTGACGGCAGGGGTCCCTCTCGTGACTGGGAACGTGAGGCATTCTCCGGAAGCCTGCCGGCGGGCAGCCGACGTCCTCACGCCCGCGCAGTTCCTGGCCTGGATCATTCGCGAAGCATGAATGCTTCACTCACGATCCACGTGCGCCGCACTGCACCGCGGCGCACGTTTCGACGCGCGTCGCGCCGCTTGCTCAAGGCCAGCCCTGAGCAAGAGGCCGCATGTGCCTCGCGTCGAAGCCCGAAGGGTGACCTGTTCAAGAGCCGCCGTGCGGCGCGTGAATAGGTCAGGCCAGCCCTCGGTGTGAGGCGGTGCGCGGCGTGGCTGCCTCAGTCGACAGGCCTCTGCCGCCGGCGGTCTCAGCGGCCGGCCTGGGCCTTGGCCGCGGCCACGGCGGCGCGGAAGCTCTCGGCGGAACGCTCGATGACGGCCTCATCCACGCAGAAAGCCAGGCGGAAGAAGCCCGGATAGCCGAAGCCGGTGCCGGGTACCGCCAGCACGCGCTGCTCCAGGAGCAGGTCGACGAAGGCCTTGTCGTCAAGGCCGTACGGCGCCTCCGGGAACATGTAGAAGGCGCCCTGCGGCAGGCAATAGCGCAGCCCGGCCGCATCCAGGACGCGGGCCATGGCGTCGCGGCGCCCGCGGTAGACGCCGACGTCGACGCCGCTCTCCAGGGCCGCCGCCATGAGGCGCTGGCCGAGGGCCGGCGCGTTGACGAAGCCGAGCATGCGGTTGGTCATCGTCACGGCCGCCATGAGCTGGTCGACCTCGGGCATGGCCGGGTTGGCCAGGAAGTAGCCGACGCGTTCGCCGGCCAGGGAGAGGTTCTTGGAGAACGACCCGACCACGACGCTGAAGGCGTACAGCGGCAGGATCGGCGGCACGGTCACGCCATCGTAGGTCAGGAAGCGGTACGGCTCGTCCGAGATCAGGTACACCGGCCGGCCCACCGCGGCGCTGTGCTTCTCCAGCAGCGCCGCGATGCCGCGCAGGACCTCGGCGCCGTAGACCACGCCCGTCGGGTTGTTCGGCGAGTTCACGATCACGGCCCGCGTGCGCGGCGTCAGGGCGGCCGCCAGGCCGGCGAGGTCGGGCTCGAAGGTCAGCCGGCGCGACGGCACGGTCTTGAGCACCCCGCCGAAGTTGCCGGCGTAGGCGCCGTATTCGACGAAGTAGGGCGCCGGGCAGAGCACCTCGTCGCCGGGTGAGAGGACGGCACGGAAGAAGGCGTTGATGGCGCCGGCGGCGCCGCAGGTCAGCACGACGTGCTCGGCGCGGACCGGCGAAGCCTGCTCCGCGGCGAGGTGCGCCGCCAGGCGGGCGCGGACCTCCGGGTAGCCGGCGTTGGGCATGTAGCCCAGGGCCATAGGCCGGTCGAGGTCGTCGGCGATGGCCCTGAGCGCCGCCTGCACCGCCGCCGGCGGGGGCAGGTCGGGGTTGCCGAGGCTGAAGTCGAAGACCCTCTCGGCGCCGTGCTGGCGCTTCAGCTCGATGCCGGCCTCGAACATGCGGCGGATCCAGGAACCGCCGGCCATCTGGCTGGCGATGGACGGTGAGACGACCTGCATGAGACGGTGCTCCTCAAAGGCGCCGGGGAGGCCCGGCGCCGGCTGTGGTGGCGGCACGGACGCGACAACGACCCCGCACTATAACCCGGCACCCGCGAACGGCATAGCCAGGCCATGGCCCCGGCAGGGCTGTTCGAAAGTCCGGTTCTGGCACCCCTCCAGGGTGCATGGCGTGCAATCCGCGTTTCCGGGGGTCGGGCTGCGCGCGACCCCCGGCTACGATCTGGCACCCCTCCAGCGCCCGCGGGGCGCTTGCCGGCCC
>JAAYZO010000951.1 GCA_012514865.1 Lentisphaerota bacterium
ACGCGCCGCATGACGGCTCGTGAACAGGCCACCCTTCGGGCTTCGATGCGAGGCACGTGCGGCCTCTTGCTCAGGGCTGGCCTTGAGCAAGCGGAGCGGAGCGATGCGCGTCGAAACGTGCGCCGCGGTGTCGCGCGGCGCACGTGGATCATGAACAAAGCGATGGGCTTCGTGAGTGATCCAGGCCAGGGCGTTGCCCTGGGCGGATGGATGATGCCCTTTCAGGGCGCCGGAACGTCCTCTGGCCATCTCCCCTCTGCGTTCCCCTGTGTCCTCTGCGGTGGAACCCCCTCCGGGGAGGCTGGGCGGCGGTGGACCGCGTGGACATCGTGGACATCGTGGACGGGGTGGACGTCGGAACGGCGCGGGCAGCGGGGGCACTGTCAGGCACCGGGAGGCCGAGGGGTAGTGCACTGGAGTCAGCGCAACTTGACATGCCTGCGAAGAAGAGGTTGTGCCACTCAGATCCCGATGCCGATCCCTTGGTCTGCCGGCGGAGCCCGCGCCGAGTTGGACCAGGCTACGGCGTCGCCGGCGGCAGGGCCAGGATCATCTCGGCCAGGGCCTGCCGTACGCGCTGGTAGGCGTCCGGGTCGCGCTCCCAATCGGACCACGACCGCGCCACCGTGAGGACCTGCCGCATGGCCTCGTCGCCGCGGCCGGCGCGGCGCAGCATGGCCAGGTACTCGTAGTCCTCGCTGCCGTCGCGGAGGGCCTTGACGCGCAGGCTGGGCGCGATGCCGTCGTAGCCCGCGGCGCGTCCGGGGTAGAGCAGGCTGCCCTCGCCATGGAAGATGGTCTTGGGGTTGCGCTCACTGCGGTCCAGGGTCAGGGGCTCATTCCACGGGTCCTCGACCTGCCGCCAGAAGGCCATGCTGCCCCAGTAGAGCAGGCCGCGGATGTCGTAGCGCCAACTGATCCAGGCCGGCACGCGGTAATTCAGCAGGGGCTGATCGGTGGCCCACCAGGGCGTGGGCGGGTCGCGCTGGGCCAGGGCCGTGTAGGTCCACACCACCTCGCCCAGGGCCTGGCGCTTGACGGCGCTCTCCTCGCGGAAGATCGGGAACAGCGGGCACCAGATGTCGACCGCGCCGTAGAGGTCGCCCCAGGCCTCGTCCTGCGGGTAGGTCTGCTCCACCACGACGATCTTCACCCGGGTGTTCAGCGCCCGGATGGCCCGACCCCAGGTCTGCACGTAGCGGTAGGCGTCGGCGTCGTTGGGCTCGTCCTTGAGGTAGACGAAGAAGGTCACGCCGGGGCGCTGCACCGTGTCGATGAAGCCATCCCAGGCCGCGAACCAGGCGCGCAGGGTGTCGGCCTCGGCGACGGGGTCCTTCACCGCCCGGATCGGGTGCGGGACCTGCACGGCGTTCAGGCGGTACCGGTCGATGTGTGCGGCCAGGCGCTCGGCCAGGCCCGCGGCGAAGACGAAGGCGCCGTCGGCCTGGCGCGTCGGGGCGAGGTCCTCGGCGGGGGCGGCATTGAAGCGGTGCCGCGCCATGAGGTCGGCGCACTGCTGCTCGACGGCATTCCAGTCGGCCGGGGCGGTCTCCTTGCCCTCCTTCTCGCGGGCGGTGATGTACTGCCGCAGGACCTTGGCAGGGGCACCGAACGCGGTCTGGTAGCTGGGCACCGCCGGGAGCGTGAAGCCCCACACGGTCAGGCGAACCGGGACCTCCACGCGGACGGCATCCGCGGCGGTCAGGGTCACGGTGGCATGGTACTCGCCGGCGGTCGCCGTCTCCGGTACCGGGACGTCGAGGTAGAAGCCGTGCGTCTGCTCTGCAGGCAGATCGAACGGCACGGCGCGGAGGCGGGCCTCGGGCAGGGGCTGGCCGGTGAGCGGGTGTCGGAAGGGTATGAGGCCATCGGGGTACCAGCCTGGTGTGAAGGCGTCATTTCTGAAGCTGGGCCGGCTGATCTCGAACTGGTGCTGGCGGTAGCACTGGACCGCCTCGGCCGGGATGGCGGCGCCGTCCGGGCCGCTGAAGGCGGACACCGCCAGGTCCAGGCCGGCGATGGGCACGGCGCTGCGCACCAGCACCTGGAAGCCCTCCCACTCGCCGCGGGCGGCCTGGAG
>JAAYZO010000952.1 GCA_012514865.1 Lentisphaerota bacterium
AGCTGGCCAACGACAGCATCGGCTACGTCCCGGACCTGGCCGCCTTCGACCCGAAGACCGGCGGCGGCTACGAGACGGTCCTGACCGCGTATAGCTGCCTGATCCCCGAGGCCGGCGACCGTATCGCCGACCGGCTCATCGAGATGAGCCGGACACTCACCCCCGATAGCGTGGCCGCGCCGGCAGAGTCCAAGCCCGGGTCGTATTGGGACTACGGCCGCCGCGGCCCCGACCTGGAGTGACCGCGCCCGGATGAGAGGTGCCAGGCGGCTCGTGGCGCCGGCGTGCCGGACACGCCTTCCGGGCCAGGCCGCGCGCGCCAGGCGCGATCCCGGGGCAGACGCGGCAGGCCTCCGGCGCCCGAGGGGCGGTGTCCGTGTCCGTCGGTGTCCGTCCGTGAAAGTCCGTGCTTCGCTCGGTTCTTGAACGCCCGGGCGGTGCCCATCAGAGCGGTGGCGCGGCGGTGTGCCGTCGCACCCTATAGCGGAGATGCTCTTCATGAGTACGCAGCCTCGTCACCGCATCCTGCACCTGGCCCTGGCCGCGGGGGCGCTGTGCGCCCGCCTCGGCGCGGCGACGCTGGAGGGCGCGCTGCAGCTCTCGTCCGGCGCGGGCTGCAGCCTCGACGACGACGGCGCCCGGCTCTGGCCGACGAGCTTCCGCGAGGCGGCCCCGGGCGTGGTCTTCATGGAGGCCGAGCAGGCGCCGCGGCTGGAGTTCCAGCCCGGCCAGGGCGCGGTCAAGGACGACGCCGCCAGCGGCGGCGCCTGGGTAGCCCACGTCGAGCACGCCCAGTTCCCCTTCGAGGTCAGCATCGCCGGCGCCTACCAGGCCTGGGGGCGCGCCTGGCTGCCGCGTCAGGCGACGTGGAACCACCTCGAGTCGATGGACGACGCCCCGGGCCGCTGGGTGGCCGACAGCGACGCCGGCGTCTTCGGGGCGTGGTACTGGAGCCGACTCGGCTCCTACGACCTCAGGCCCGGGCGGCATACCTTCATCCTGCACAACTGGCTCGGCGGGGCACGCCTCGACGCGGTGGTCCTGAGCGCCGACCCGGCGCTGAAGCCGGAGGCCTTCGCAGGGCCGTCGCGGCTTCAGCCGGGTCCCGAGCACGGGACCGTCACCACGGCGGCGCTGCGGCCGCCCGGCGTGGCGCGCTGGGAGCGCCTCGAGTGGAGCGCGGAGGAGCACAGCGGCCGGATTGCGGCCGAGGTGTCGTTCGACGGCGGTGCCACCTGGCAGGGTGTAGCGGCCGATGGCGCCCTGCCCGCGACGAGCCCGGCGGGCGACGGCAGCGACGCCCTCGTCGCGCGCCTGACCCTGCACGCCGGGGCCGACGGGACGTCGCCGCAGCTCCGCAGCGTGCGGGCGCTGTACACGCCGTCGGCTGACGCCGAGGCGGTCCTCGAGAACCGCTTCTACCGCATCGCCATCGCCCGGCGCACGGGAGCCCTCTGCGGCATCGAAGAGAAGACCACCGGGGTACGCCTGACGCCGGCGGGGGTCCAGGAGCACCTCTTCGGCGGCCTGGCCGTGCGTGAGCCCGGCGCGACCCGCCAGATCCTCATCGGCGTCGCCGGGGGACCGACACCCACCGGCGTCGGCGATGCGGCCGAACCGGCTGACCAGTTCCGCGTCATCGACGTCCGGCAGCGCCGCCAGGAGGTCGTCCTCACGGCCGAGGCCCTGCAGGGCCAACTGCGCGTCACCGCGACCCTGCGTCAGGACCGCACGGCGCTGTGCCGACTCGGCATCGAGATTGACAACCGCAGCGCCCTCGAGGTCATTCGTTGCGACTTCCCACGTCTTGGCCGCGTCGCCATCGGCGACTGGCGCGACGACGAGGCCATCCTGCCGCAGAAGGCCGGCGTGCGGGTGGCCCAGCCGGCGACCAAGACCGGCCGCACCCTGGCCTACCCCGGGAGTGCCTCCATGGCCTGGATGGACCTCTGCGATGCCCAGGCCGGCCTCTACCTCGCGGTCAACGACCGCCGCCTGACCGCCACCGACTTCGAGTGCAGCGGCGCCCGCGGCCGCCGCGACGCTGACGTGATCCTGCGCAGCCACAGCCTCGTCGCGCCCGGCCAGAGGAAGGCCCGCGAGTTCGTCCTCGGCATCCACGCCGGCGACTGGCACTGGGCCGCCGACCGCTATCGCGAGTACGCCGCGGGCTTCATGCGGCCGGCGGACCACCCCGAGTGGGTCCGCCAGTGCGATGGCTGGGTCGGCACCAGCGGCCTGGCCTTCAGCCGCCTGGGCGATACCATGGACAAGGTCCGCGCCGAGGGTATGGAGTACATCCAGCAGTGGGGCCAGATGGCCGACGGCATCGACCAGTGCTGCGGGAACTTCCCCTGGCCGGCCCCGGCCCTCGGTGGCGAGGCCGGCTACCTCGACGGCATCCGCGCCGTCCACGCGCGCGGCGGACGCATCACCGGCTACTGCCCCTCGCGCCTATGGACCCGCGACAGCGCCATCAACGACGTCCTGCGACGCACGCCGAAGAGCGCCCTGCCGCAGGAAGCCATCGACCTCATACCCGGCCTGGACTGGTTCGAGCGCTGGCGGCTCTATCCCCTCGACGGCGAGCCGCTGGCCCAATACAGCCCCGAACTGGGGTGGTACAGCATGTGCCCGGCCTCGACGGGGTGGTACGAGCACCAGCGCCGGTGGATCGTCGAGATGATCGCCCGACGCTGGGGCATGGATGGCGTCTACGTCGACGAGCTCGCCGCGGCCCGGGCCTGGCCCTGCTACAACCTCGACCACGGGCACGACGACATCGGCGACTGGGGCCTCGGACAGGTGCGCATCCTCGAGGCCATCTCGCGGGAGGCACGCCGGCACAACCCGGACTTCTGCATCTCGATCGAGGGCTGCGGTGATATCCAGGGCCAGTACGCCAACCTGCACCTGATCTCGGGGCTATGCACGCACCCGGAGGTCTTCCACTACACCTTCCCCGAGCACATCCTCATCAGCGGCTTCTCGAATGGCCGTTCCAGCGAGCCGGGCGAGGCGGTCAGCCGTGCCTTCCTCAACGGCGACCGCTTCGACTCACGCCTCGGCTACCCGGAGATGCGCAGCGCCCTGGCCCTGCGACAGCGCATCAAGCACTGGCTCTATCCGGCGCGCTTCATGGATACGATCGGCCTGAGCGTCTCGACGCCGGCGGTCCAGGCACGCTGGAACCGCTGCGAGCAGCGCGGCGACCGCGCCATCGTCATCACGCTGCGCAATGACGAGCGCCGCGTCGACGCCACCTGCGCCCTGGACCTCCCGAAGGGCTGGG
>JAAYZO010000953.1 GCA_012514865.1 Lentisphaerota bacterium
CCCTCGTCCCTCGCCACCTGACCCTCGTCCCTCGCCACCTGACCCTCGTCCCTCGCCACCTGCCCCTTGGGGAAGGTGCCTTTGCCAGCGTGCCTGGCGCGGCCGTATGGTCTTCCTCAGACCTTGGCATGAATACACGTGCGAACATCTATGTGGCCGTCGTGGATGATGACGACCGCGTCTGCCGGTCGATGGGCCGACTGTTGCGGGCGGCTGGCTTTCAGCCGGCGGTGGCGATTCCCGCAGGAACGCTGATGGACTTCACCATGCAGCAAGCCCTTACGTTGTCGCCATGATCGGCTGGAAGGACTGGCCCACGGTCGCAGAGAGCGGGTGAGAGTCGCCGGCTGAAGTGCGGCGACGCGAGGTGAAGTGGGTCGATGAGACACGGCTCAGTGAAAGGACACGGCGGCGAGATGAAAGACGTGAAAAGGGACCTCGGTGCAGGGCGTCTGGTCCGCTTGGGCGCGCTGGCGCTGGTGGGTGCCAGCCTGGTGGCCCTAGGCACAGCGCGAGCCGCGGAGCCGACGGCCGATCAGAGTGCGGAACTGGCGAAGAAGCTGGCGAACCCGGTGGCCAACCTGATCAGCCTGCCGCTGCAGTTCAACTACGATGAGAACTACGGGATGGATGACGAGGGCTCCAAGTCCGTCCTCAACGTGCAGCCCGTGGTCCCGATCTCGATCAGCCACGACTGGAACGTGATCTCGCGCACGATCGTGCCGCTGATCAGCCAGGAGGACATGCCTTACGGAACCGAGGAGTCGGGGGTGGGCGACATCCTGCAGAGCTTCTTCTTCTCCCCAAAGGAGCCCACCCGGCGCGGCGGGATCATCTGGGGCATCGGCCCGGCGGTCCTGATCCCGAGTGCCACGGATGAGACCCTGGGCGGCGAGCGTTGGGCGGCGGGGCCGACGGCGGTGGTACTGAAGCAGTCCGGGCCGTGGACGGTGGGCTGTCTGGTGAACCACCTCTGGTCCTTCGCCGGCGACGAGGACCGGGCGGACGTCAATGCGACCTTTGTGCAGCCGTTCCTTGCGTACCTCGTCTCGAAGACCTACACGACGGTCGGCCTGAACACCGAGACGACGTACAACTGGGACGCCAAGGAGGGCGACGAGGCCTGGTCGATCCCGGCCAACCTGAGCGTGAGCCAGATGCTCAAGATCGGCGGCCAGCCCATACAGTTGATGGCCGGCGTCCGCTACTGGGCCGACTCTCCGGAGGCCGGCCCCGAAGGCTGGGGCTTCCGCGTCGGGCTGACCTTCCTCTTCCCGAAGTGACGGCCGACCGGCCGGGTGGCGGCACGTCGAAGAACCGATAGGCGCAGCCATGGGAATCCGCGCTGAAGCAGGATAGGGACGGGCACGGCCATGACAGGGAGGACCGAGAAAGCGACTCCGAAGCCTCTCCTCAGCGGGAGGGCTGTCAAGCAGGACTCACTGCCGTTCCCGCCGACGCCGTCGGGCAGCGTGGCCGGCCGCACGATGCAGGAGTCCGTCTACAGTCCCCGGCCGGCGGCGAGCCGCCTGCCCGCGGATGCGCCGAACATCCTGATCGTACTCATCGACGACGCCGGCCCGGGGCTGCCGTCGTCGTTCGGCGGCGAGGTGACCACGCGAACGATGGATCGCATTGTCGGCCAGGGCATCTCCGACAACCGCTTTCACACCACGGCCATGTGTTCGCCAACGCGGGCGTCGCTGCTGACGGGGCGCAATCATCACCGCGTCGGCAACGGGCAGATCGCCGAACTGGCGAACGACTGGGACGGTTATTCAGGCCATATCCCGAGGAGCAGCGCCCTGGCCGCC
>JAAYZO010000954.1 GCA_012514865.1 Lentisphaerota bacterium
AGGAGCGGATCTCCAGCCCCGCATCCTCGATCCTCCGTCCATCGTCGATGTCGAACCTGGCCTTGCAGCCGATGGCGGACTCCAGGACGGCATCCATGGCCGCGGTCCGGTTGCGATCGCCGGCCGCCGGCGGGAACGCGGCGTGGGCCGCGAGAAGAAGGGCCAGGCCCGGAGAGAGGCTGCGCGCACCGTTGAGCACGTTCATGATCTGCGTCCTGTGTAGCGACACCCCCATCCTGATCCGCACGGGCAGGCGCCGAAGTTGCGGGGGGAAGTCGGCCGGGCGCGCCGTGGCATCGCCGGCCGCACCCACGCTGGCCGCCTCAACGGCCTTGGGTGGCCTCGTGTCCGGCTCAGCCCTCCCGCGTTCCTCGCTCACCCGGGCGCACCCGGCCAGCTTCGTTCACAACCCGGGCCACCCACGTCAGTCCATAGTCGATCGACCCCATGGCGTACGTCTGTGCGGACTCGATCTGCGCGACGGTAGGCACCTGCAGGCCATGCGCCGGGAACACGCGCTCGGCGGCCTGGTGAACGGCACAGATCTCGGCGCGCGTCCACTCCTCGATCGAGCGCCCCTTACGCTTCTCCGCCTCGGCCTGGAAGGCGTCGTAGAGCGTTCGCGCGGGTTCCTGCAAGGGTCGGAAGAGGTCCTTGTCCACGTCAATACTCCGCAGGACTGGGTTCGATCCCGAAGGTTTCCTTTGCCCGGGCATAGATGTCGCCGATATCGACTTCCACCGTCTTGCCGGTGTTGTCGAGTGCGATCGCGTGCCCGGTCACATACCGATGCTTCTCGTACCCGGCGCTGACGAACACCACGATCTCCCCATCAGCCAGGTGCTCGGCAACGATAGCCGGGAAGTCGATCTCATCGCCATCGTCATTCCAGTCGGGCCAGTAGCCCTCGTTGCTTCCGGCTCCGAGCCCATAGAGCGTCCCTTCGCCCTCCGGCTCCTTCTTCCAGAGGTCCACGGCGTGGCCGCTCATCGCCTGTTCGAACGCGGCCCCATCCTTCACGCGGAAGAAGTTGGTGCGCGACACACCGGTCCAGTCGGCCATGGTCAGCTCTCCCCGTTCTCGATCTTGGCGACCGCACCGGCGAACGCCTGCAGGGCGTTGGCCAGGCCGCTTTGCTTGATGAAGTTGCTCAGGATCAGCAGGTCGGTGTGGGTGTCCCACCCCTGCTCTGCGCTGAGAGCGAAGAAGCCTTCAAGAATGTCGTGGGGTCCCAGGTGCGATACGTCATGCTCCTGTACCTGCGGCACGGCGGCCACACCAGACACCGGTACCCACTTGATCCGGCACTCTCCGCAGCAGTCGTCGCAATGCCCATCGTCGTCGAAGATGGACTGCAAGCTCCACGCGAAGGCGTCCCCGTCCCAACGGCAGGCCCCATCGACCGACACGTTGTCACTGCCGCAATGGTCACAGACCGGAGACTGCCTGCGATCGGCTTCGGACGGCGGGGTGTTGGCCAGGCGCGCAGCAAGGGTCGCGATCGCGGCCGCTTCCTGCGTGGCGGTGGCCTGCTCAGCCGCGAGGACGAG
>JAAYZO010000955.1 GCA_012514865.1 Lentisphaerota bacterium
GCCGAGCTTGATGTCGGTGCCGCGGCCGGCCATGTTCGTGGCGATGGTCACGGCGCCTGCCTGGCCGGCCCGCGTCACGATCTCGGCTTCCTGCTGGTGGTGCTTGGCGTTGAGCACGTTGTGCGGGATGTGCCGACGCTGGAGCATGCGGCTCAGGACCTCGGAGACATCGACGCTGACGGTGCCGACCAGCACCGGCTGGCCGCGCTGGTGGCAGGCCTCGATTTCCTCGATGATGGCGTTGTACTTCTCACGTTTGGTCTTGTAGATGCGGTCGTTGTTGTCGATGCGTCGGCAGGGCCGGTTCGTGGGCGCCACGACGACATCGAGGCCGTAGATCTCCTTGAACTCGGTGGCCTCGGTCTCGGCGGTGCCGGTCATGCCGGCGAGTTTGCTGTAGAGCCGGAAGTAGTTCTGGATGGTGATCGTGGCCAGGGTCTGGGTCTCGCGCTCGATCTGCACGTCCTCCTTCGCCTCGAGGGCCTGGTGCAGGCCTTCGCTGAAGCGCCGGCCGGGCATGAGGCGGCCGGTGAATTCGTCGACGATGAGGACCTTGTTGTCCTGGACGACGTACTGCACGTCCTTCTCGAAGAGGCAGAAGGCGCGCAGGAGCTGCGAGATGTTCTGGATGGTCTCGGCGTGGTCATCGAAGCGCGCCTGGGCTTCCTGGCGGCGCTGCATCTTCTCGGCGTCGGTGAGGGCCGGATCGGTGTCGATCTGGCTGAAGATGGCGGGGAGGTCGGGGATGACGAAGGCATCGGGCTCCTCGGGTCGCAGGAAACGCCGCCCCATGTCGCTGAGGTCGGCCTCGCCGCCGCGCTCGTCGATGGCGAAGTACAGCGTCTCCTTGGTCTCCTGGAGGAAGCCGCGGTTGTTGTCGCTGAAGACCTCCAGTTCCTTGCGTTCGACCTGCTTGCGTATGGCCGGGTCTTCCATGAGGCGCATGAGCTGCTTGTGCTTGGGCATGCCCAGGCGGACCTTGACCAGCTTCAGCAGCGCCTCGTCGTAGGCCTCGGCGGAGGCGTCGGCGGCCTTTTCGAGGACGTCTTTGGCCTCGGCGACGAGGCGTGAGCAGAGCAGCCCCTGGCGGCGGAAGAGATCGGCGACCATCGGCTTGAGTTTGTCATAGCGGTGGGTCGAGACCGCGGCCGGTCCGGAGATGATCAGGGGGGTCCTGGCTTCATCGATGAGGATGCTGTCGATTTCGTCGATGATGGCGTAGAAGTGGTCACGCTGGACCATCTCCTCGCGGCTCATGGCCATGCCCATGTCGCGGAGGTAGTCGAAGCCGAACTCGCTGTTGGTGCCGTAGGTGATATCGCAGGCGTACTGAGCGCGTCGTTCGGCGGGCGACATACTGTTCTGGATGCAGCCGACGGTCAGGCCGAGGAAGGTGAACACGGCGCCCATCCACTGCGAGTCGCGCTGGGCGAGGTAGTCGTTGACGGTGACCAGTTGGCAGTTCCGGCCGCTGAGGGCATTGAGATACAGCGGCATGGTCGCCACCAGGGTCTTGCCCTCGCCGGTGGCCATCTCGGCGATGTTGCCGCGGTGCAGTGCGATGGCGCCGAGGATCTGCACATCGAAGGGCACCATATCCCAGGTCAGGGTATGGCCGGTGACCTCGATCGGCCGGCCGACGAGGCGCCGGCAGGCGTCCTTGACGACGGCGAAGGCCTCGCACATGAGGTCATCGAGGCTGGCGCCGGCGGCCAGGCGCTGGCGGAACTCCGCGGTCTTGGCGCGCAGTTCGTCATCGCTGAGGGCCACGAGGTCGCGCTGGAAGGCATTGACCTGCGCGACCAGCGGCCAGAGGCGTCGCACCTGCCGGGCGTTGCGGGTTCCGAAGATCTTCTTGAGGATCCATTCAACCATAGGAGGAACTGCTCTGTCTGCCGCGGCGGCCGTCGGTGACGGCCGTCAGCGGTCGTTGCGGTTGTCGCAGGCACCGCCTCGCGCGCCTTCTCCCGGCGAGACTCAGGGTCCTCGCGCGCGGCGGTCGACGCCGATCGGGCCAGCCTGACGGCGGTGCGTTGTCGGCATCGCTGCCCGGCCGCCTGTCGTTGCTCTGCCGTGGTCGCCATGCCAGAAGGCCGGTGGCCTTGACGGCGGCCGAATCGACGTTACTCTTGTACTCTCTCCGGCGTTCTGGCCAGGCCACGGGCCGGCGGACCCGGCGGCACGCGTCGGCCGGGGCCGATCGGGGACCGGACAAGATAGCCCGAGTGCCGGCGGATGTCCACGACGCTCATGCGGCAAAACACCCTCGTGACGTGGAGGTTCATGGATGCGGCGCCCTCTCGGCACAGCCCTGGCGGCCTTCGCCCTGGCCTGGGCAGGCCTCGTGGCGCGGCCCGTCGCCGCCGCCGAGGCCGGTGCCGGTGCGGCCCGCGATCTCTGGCTGGTCGGGTACCTGGCCATGGAAGAGGCCGCCGTGGCGGCGCGCGACCAGCGCCTCGCGCCGGCGCGTCAGCTCTACAGCAAGGCCCTGGCGCACTTCGACGCCGTGGCACAGCGCCATCCCGACTGGAATCCGGACCTGGTCGCCTACCGCCGGCAGTACTGCCAGGAGCAGCTCCGGGCCCTCGGCGGGGGTGCGCCGCGGCCGCCGCCGGCGCCTGGTGCGTCTGAGGAGCGCCCCGGCGCGGGCGCCGGGGCGTCCGCCTGGGAGCCGCGCGCCCTCGCGGCCGAGGCCGCAGCAGAGGCGGCGGCCCGGCGTGCCGAGGCCCTGGCCCTGAGCCTGGATCGCACCCAGCGCGAGATGGCCGCCGTGCGTTCGGAGCGCGACGACCTCGCCCGGCAGGCTACCGAGGCGCGTCAGCAGGCCGCGGCGGCCGAGGCCGCCCAGCGGCTCGCCGCTGCGGAGCTGCCCGGGCTGCGCCGGAGCCTTACCGAGGCCGCGGCGACCACCGCCGC
>JAAYZO010000956.1 GCA_012514865.1 Lentisphaerota bacterium
CCAGGCAGGCTGGGAACGGCGGCTCGGGTTCGACTGATCCTCTGCCTGAGGAACAGAGGCCGCCGCTATGAGACCCCAGGGTAACCAGTCGGACCAGGAAGCCTCTGCATTCGATGAGGGCGGCACAGTAGCAACCGGACCTTACCCTGTCAATGCACGCTTCACTGACATCCGGCTGTAATTCAGGGCGAGCCACGCGAGCGGCCGAGCATGGCGGCGATGCGCGGGGGTAAGTCGCCGTCACGGCGCGCCTCCTCCGCGAGGATCGCCTCGGTCGCCAGCAGGTCGAACAGTCGTCGCAGTCCTCGTGTCAGCACGATCTTGCCCGGCGGCCGATTGGGCCGCTCCTCGCCGCCGCCCAACCGTTGCAGCAACCGCACCTCCGGCCAGTCCAAGCTCACCCCTAGCTCGAACAGGAATCCCGTCGCCACCCACCCCAGGGCCACCAGCACCCGGACGGCGTCGTAGGCCATCACCTGCACGTCCTCCCAACCCAGGCAGGTCTTGGCCACCTTGAACGCATCTTCGATCGCCCACCGTTGGCGGTACATGCGGAAGATCTCGGTCGCCTGCTCAGCCGTCTCCACCGGGCGATCCGTCAGCAGCCACCACGGCTCGCTCGGCACCCGCTCCAGCCGGACCTCGACCAGCCAGCCCGCCCGCTCCTGGGTAGGGGCGCCAGCGGCCCGCTCGTGGTACGGCACCACCACCGGGGTGGCGGAGACGACGGCGGTCACCGGCTGCAACTTCGGCCGGGATTGGCCCTGTTTCTGCACCACCAGGTCGGTTTGCACCTGGGTGCGAGGGCGCAGTCGCGGTGCCAGCTCCGCCAGCGGCTGCACCGGCGCCCCGGGCGCGGCGCGCACCAGCCGGTCCCGATGGCAGAGCCGGCAGACGAGTGACCAGCCCTGTCCCCAGACCGCCCCCCACACCGCTTGGTCGTCGAAGCCGCTGTCGAGGATCGCCGTCACCTCGGTCCCGGCCGCGACCTGCGGCGCCAAGGCGGCTCCCACCGACGCCAGAGCCGTTTGCACCTCGGACGGGGCGCTTACGAAGTCCGGGGCGGCGCTGCTGTAGAGCTTATGATAGAGGAGTCCCCGCCGCCGCGGACCCAGCCCGATCACGTTCAGGGTCGGATACCCGGGCACCGTTCCCCGTCCATCCAGCCGTTTGACGCGCTGCAGGTAGGCCAGCTCGCTGGCGTGGGGTTTGCGCAGGTCGGAGCCGTCCACGATGACCCAGACGCTTGGCTCGTCCTGGAGGTGGGCCACCCCCTGGGCTTGCAGGGCGGCCACGATGGTGTCGGCATCGAGCGGTGCCCGCTTCGTCGTCTCTCCCCGGAGCATGCGGCGCACCCGTTGGGCGCTATGCCGACCCGCGGCCAGCGGAGGGGGAAAAAGCCGCGATCCGGGCGCAGACCAGGCTCTCGGCGCCGATGATGCCGCGCACGGTGGCGGCCAAGAGGCAGCCGGTGCGTCGGTCTCCGGCCAAGGCGACGAATCCGGCGAGGTAGCGGCTCAGCAGGTCATCCTCACGTCGGGCAAGCTCCATCTCCGTCCTCCTTGCGAGCCACTCAAGTCGTGCCCCTATTCTCCCATAACCGATTTACAGCCGGATGTCAGACGCTTCATCGTTGACCATCCGGGAGCATACGGTAGCTTTGGTCTCCGTACGGCCTGTTCAGGTTGATCCAGGGCGGGTCCTGATCGTGATCCGGACGGCAGGGGAGTTGACATTGACGATGGTTAACGAAGCATCGCACCGGATCCCAGTCGCTGACTATCCGATATTTCGTCAGACATCTACGCACATCTCCTCTCCATGCCGATCAATCCTGGCTGGTCTGTGGAACGTGATGGTCCTGATGCGCGGAGTTCGTGTGTGGAGAGCGCTCGTCCGCGGTGCTATTATGGTAAGCACCGTCTGATCCGGACAGGACGCGCGATATGGACGCGAGGGAACAGCGGCCAGTTCGAGGTGAAGGTGGCGATCGGCCGCCACCGGTTC
>JAAYZO010000957.1 GCA_012514865.1 Lentisphaerota bacterium
GACGAGGTTGGCAATCATCGGCATCATCATCAGGATCAGGATGGCGTTCCACAGGAACGACGAGAGCGGCATCCGCTGGCGGGCGAAGAAATAGGCGGCGCAGAGGCCGAATATGAGCGTCAGCACCGTCACGCTGATGGAGATGAAGACGCTGTTGGCGACGCTCGGTGTCACCATGCGCCAGGCCTGCGCCCAGTTTTCCGGATGGAGCGGGAAGGTCGGGACGGCCGGCGCGGCATAGAACTGCGCGTTGGTCTTGAAACTGACCACCAGCATCAGATAGAGCGGCAGAAAGGCGAACGCCAGCGTCAGCCAGATCACCAGGTGCTTGTTCAGGCGCAGCAGCCACGAGCCCGTCCGCGCCACCGCCCGGTAGAGCGGCCCGTCCCGCCAGGCGGCGGGACGGGGTGGCGCGAACGCCGCCGCCGGCGTCGGCGCGGAGGGGATGGCCGGACGACGTTCCGGCGCGGCCCGGCGGAAGCGGAGCGGCGACCGCTCCGGATTCATCAGCCATGTCAGCCCTTTCTGCAGGATCATGACGATCAGCATCAGCACGATGCCGACGGCGCAGGCGTACCCCATCTGCTGCTCGACGAACGCCTTGCGCAGCATGAACAGCGCCGGGACGGTCGCCCGCCCCCCGGGGCCGCCGTAGAGCCCCGCGAGGGCCATCACCATGCCGGCGTCCTTGATGGTGCCGATGACGACGAACACCAGCAGCAGATAGACCGACCCCTGGATCAGCGGCAGCTCGATCCGCGTGAACTTGCTCCACCAGCCGATGCCGTCGATCTCGGCGGCCTCGTAGATATCCTTGCTGATCGCCTGCAGCTTGGCCAGATGGGTGAGCACGGCGAACGAGCCGACCCAGGGGAACCCCCAGACGACGCAGGCGATGAGGATCAGCCGCGGGTCGCCGAGCCAGGCGGGAAGCTGCCCCTGGACAAAGATGCCGCCCCACCCCAGCATCCGGTCGAGCGTGACCAGCGCGTCAAAGAGCCCCGACGCCAGGAGGAAGCGGTTCAGAAAGCCGGAGGTCGCCTCGAAGAAGAACGACCGCCAGATCAACACCACCACCAGGCCGGGGATTACCATCGGGATCACGAACAGGGTGCGGTAGAGGAACTGCATCCGCAGGCTGCGGCAGCGGTGGATGCAGACGGCGACCGCCAGCGCCGGCGCCATCTTGGCCACGTTCCAGAGCCCCAGCACGAACGCGACCTGGAACGACCGCCAGAAATCGGTCGATTGGAACAGGTCGGTGTAGTTCTTCAGCCCGACAAATTCGGAGATGTCGGCGCCGTTCCAGCGGAAGAAGCTGTGGTAGATGCCGCTGGCCGCCGGGTAATAGAGAAACAACCCGATCAGGATCAGCGTCGGCACCACAAAGAGGTAGATCTCCCAGTGGCTCTTCACCTGCCGCCATTTGATCACCCTGCCCGTCATGGTCAGCGCCCCCCTTTGCCGTCCCGTGCCCGCGCACGGGCCGCGGCCAGTGCCGCGGCGCTCATCTCGTAGGGTCCGCGCGACGGCGTCCCGGGCGCCTCCGCCAGCCGCCGGTCGATGTGCGCCACGCCGAGGTTGCGGCCGATCAGGCGGCCGGCGCACAACTGCCGGTAGCGGCGCCACGCCGCCTCGGCGTCGGCCTCCGCCGCGGTCAGCGCGTGCGCCCGCATGCGGGCGACGAACTGCTCGTCGCGCGCCAGGCCGCGGTGGAGATTGCGCCGGTTTTCGCGGTACTCCTCCTCCCCGCGCCTCAGGTAGAACGGCAGGAAGTCGGCCGTCATCGCGTCGTACTCGATC
>JAAYZO010000958.1 GCA_012514865.1 Lentisphaerota bacterium
GCGACACGTATAGCTTAGGATTGTGATTTACACCGACCAGAGGCGCAGAGGACCTCGTGACAATCGATGTTTCGCGGCAGGGGTGCGCCAGGAACCGTAGGTTTGGAGAGACACGTTTGACAGTGTTGTGCGCGGGAAGTAACGTACGGCAACCTGAAGCGTGAGAGTCGAGAGCAGTCGCTCAGCTTTTGCAGGCTCCGTCTGTGAACTACGGATATGAAAGGAGGTAGACCGCAGAAACACTAGGTCGGCTGACAATCTGTTTCGGGTACGGACTGAGGCCTGCCTGTTCTGCGTCTGGAGGCGGGCGAGAAGGTGCGATCGCCCTGGGTTGGGTGATCCGGGTTCGAGGCAGTGTGAACTAGGAAAGGTTTGAACGATGAAGAAATGCCTTGCGTTGATGTGCGCGTGCGTGTTCGTGGGGAGCCTGGTGTCGGCTCAGTTCGTGGTCTATGACTACAAGGCCAGCATCAAGCGGATGGACCTCCAGCTCGGCAACTACAAGTACTCGCCGGACGTCTATGACGCCAAGAGCACCGTGACGGTGCCGTGGGACTCCTACACCACCGCCAAGGACACCCTGAAGGGTTACCTCGTGCTGCCGGTGTGCTACGGCTGCAACGAAGACGGCACGGATACCTCGATCGGCAACAGCGCGCTGCTCGTCGTCACCCGCAAGGGCGACAAGAGCAAGGGCGTCATGGCTCTGTACCCGAGCGTCAGCTCCGCCGTGTTCGGCAAGACCGTTGGCGGCCGTCCGGCCGACGACGAGCTGGCCGCCGGCCCGTTCAGCATGAAGAAGCTGAACGAAGCCTGGATGTGGATGACGTATGCCATCCCCGCCGTTGACGGCGTCTACGTCTCCACCAAGTATGGCGAGATCCCTGCCGGCTTCCTGGGCATGGGCTCGGTCGAGGCGAACGTCGCGCACGCCGGTTTCGGCAAGGTCGAGTCGGTGACCTCGAAGAGCGACCCGGGCCTGTGCGGCAACGTCGACCCCGAGGCCTCCTGCCTGACGCTGAAGAGCGTCTCTGGCGACCTGGTCGGCGAGACGGTCCAGACCTACGTCTGCGAGCTCTCGATCTGGGACATGTGCTCGTTCACGCTGGACACCCCCGCCGGTGCCATCGTCGACACCGCCGTCCTGCACGGCTCGTGGTCGGTGAAGTACAACAAGAAGGCCACGGCTGATGTCAACGGCGCGGCTGACGAAGAAGCCGCCATGGAGTACCTGAAGGGCAAGCTGGGTGGCAAGTACTGGATGGGCGAAGAGTCCGAAGAGCCGCCGTACCAGGACTGACGACTCGGCACGGCTGAGCGTCGTCTCTGCAGCCGAGAGGTCCAGAGGCGGCGCCAGTCTGAAGTGACAGTAGTTTGACCAGGGAAGGGAGCCTCACGAGGGCTCCCTTTCCTGTTTCTAGAAGGTAGGGGGCCGCTGCTGTCAGGCAGGGCTCATCGCGGAGGGGCCTCGCGGTCATGCGCATCACCAAGAAGACCATTCGGCTGATGTGGATCCTGGCGGCCGTGGCGGCTGCCAGTCTGCTCTGGTGGCTTGGCGCCGGTGGCGTCGGCGGAGGTGCGGCGGCACCGTCGGGTGTCCCTGGCGGGCCGGGTGCTCCGGCCGCGGGGGCGCCACGTGGCGCGGCGGCCCTGACGCCCGGCCCTGGCGCGGGCAGTGCCGCGACGGCTGCGGCTCGCAACGCCGCTGCGACCGCGCCGCGGGCGACTGACGACGACGGCGCCGCCGCGGCGGTGGCCGAACACCCCGAGGTGACCCGCCTGCAGGAGCTCCTCGATGAGAACGACGCCCCGGCGATCCTGGCGCAGGCACGCCGGCTGGTGCGCTCGACCGAGGCGCCTCTGCGCAGTGCTGCCGTGAACGCGCTGCGCTGGATCGCCACGCGTGATGCGGCGCGCGAGCTCGCGGCGCTGACCGGTGATGCCGACGCCGAGGTCGCCGACGAGGCTGGCGACGCCCTGATGGCGGTCCTCGATGAGGTGGACGACGAGGCCCTCTCGGCGACGTTGCTCGAACAGGCCATTCGCAGCGCGGCGGCGCCCGAGAGTGGCGACGCGTTCTGCCTGCGCCTGGCCGGCCTTGATGAAGGGCAGAGCATCCCGGTGTTGGTGAATCTCCTCGAGTCTGGCAACGAGCGCCTCGTCGCCCTGGGCAAGGAGTACCTCGAGTTCGTCACGGGCGGCGAGGAGATCTCGTCGCGTGCCGAAGCCGAGGCCTGGCTCCGGGAGCACGCCGTGAACCAGGATGCCGCGGCCGAGGAGGCCGAGTGACGGCGTTGCGCGCGAGTGCCGCAACGGGGGTCATCGCCCGGTCGCCCTGGCGCCTGAGCGATGCCGAAGGTAGGTAGCGACCACCCCACGATGGATATGACAGGAGCACGATGACCGCACTACTCGCGTCCTTTCCCGCGCCACGCGCCTTCCTGGCCGGAGTCCGATCGGCCCGGCGTGCCCCACGGCGTGCCGCCGGGTGCCTGCTTCTCGGCCTGGGCCTGGCCGCCCTGACGGCCGGCTGCGGTGACCGGCCAGCCGCCAAAGCACCTGACGCGGCCGCCGCGCGCGATGGCGCGGCGGCGCCCGCGGCGCCCGAGGCGGCACCGGCGGCACCGGCGTTGCCGCGCATGGCAGGGCTGAAGGACAGCGACACAGCGGTCGCGGTCGATGGCATCGCGGTGCCCTGGGGGGACGTGCGCAAGGCCCTGCGCCTGCCCGATGAGGCAACGGCGCCGGCGAGCGACGATACCGTCAAGGAAGCCCGTGCTCTGGTCGACCGTTTCGTTCAGAAGGCCCTCCTGATCGCGGATGCGAAACGGCGCGGGCTGGTCGTCACGGCCGAAGACCGTCAGGCGCACATCGAGCAGCTCCGGCGGGCTCTGGAAAACACGGCGACCAAGGTCGACGACTACCTCAAGCAGTTCCCCGAGACGCCGACCTCGCCCTTGCAGACCTCGCTAAACGACACTATCTTAGTGCTCAAGTTGGGCGAGGCCCTTGCGGCCGAGGCAGCGGTGAGTGACGCTGAGGTTGACCAGGCTCTCCAGGCGGCCGCGAGTCTGCGTGCCGCCGCCGATCGCCGCAACGCCGAGACGCGCCGGGAGGGCGAGCGCCTGGCGGCGCTGAGCGAGGCCCGCACCGACGACGGCTTTGCGGCGCTGGCGCGGGAGCACTCGGTCGGCCGTGAGGCTCCGGAAGGGGGCGTCTTGGGTATCGTGACTCGTGCTGAGATGGAGCTGGTGAACGGCCCGCTCGTGTCGGGTCTGGGCCCGGGCGAGACCAGTGCCCTGATCGAGACTCCGACCGCCTTTCGGATTCTGCGCATTCTGGAGCGTGTCGCGCCGGCCGGCGAGGGGGACGTGGAGCGCTTCCGCATCGCGCAGATCCTGCTGGACAAGGCCGCCTTGGGGCCGCCGCCTGACCGGGCGCAGGCGATCGAGGCGCTGCGTCGGCAGAAGATGCCGGATCTGCTGCGCGAGCGCGCCCGGACGCTGGCCAAGGACGCAAAGATTGCTTGTCCGCTCTTCCCGGAGTGGGCATACTGAGAGATCATCACGTCGCACCCCCACCCGGCCAGCGGTGTTCCGCCAGCCGGGCGGGCCTGGAAATACCAACCGCATCCTAGCAACGGGAAGGATCCCGCCCATGCGTCACAGACTGCTCGTTCTCCTGGGTCTCGGCTTCGCCGTGTCGACCTCACTGCTCTATGGCGTGGCGGACGCCTGGAACCCGAGCCTGCCGGATGCCAAGCGCATCGCCCGCGAGAACAACCGGCCGCTGATCGTGGTGGCGGGCAACTCACGCAGTTGCACCTGGTGCAAAGATTTCGACAGCAAGGTGATTGCCAAGGCCGAGTGGGAGGACTACGCCGAGCGCAAGGGCATCCCGCAGTACTACGCCGACGGGGGTTACACCGCTTCGTACCCGGTCATGCGCGCCCTCTTCCAGGAGTACTACTACGCCAACCTGCCGACGGTCTTCATCTTCAAGGTCAAGCCCGATGCCGATGTGACCTCGATGGACCTCGATGCCGCCACCAGCGTCGAGCTCATCGGCAAGTACGTCAATGTGCCGAACGTCAAGGTCAACGGCCTGACGGTGGCGAACACGCCGGCGCGCTTCATCCAGGTCCTGGAGTCGTTCTACTCTACGACGCATCCCGAGTGGCTTGAGGATCTGGGGGCGGCTCCGGGCAGTGCGTCGCTGACGGTGACGCTGGAGCCGGCCGGTGCGGTCGGCGCCGGGGCGCAGTGGCAGGTCGACGGTGGTGCCTGGCAGAACTCGGGTGCCGCGCTGGATCTGGCTGCCGGCGCGCACACGGTGTCGTACAAGGCGATCGCCGGCTGGACCGCGCCGCCGGCGCAGGCCATTACCATCGTCGGCGGCGTGCCGCAGGTCCTGCAGGCGACCTACACGCCGCCGGCGGCCATGGGCAGCCTGACGGTAACGCTCACCGGCCCGGGCGCGGGGGCGGGCTGGCGCGTCATCGGCGAGGCCGCCTGGCGTGCCTCCGGTGACACGGCCGAGCTGGCGGCGGGGACGTACACGCTCGAGTTCCGGCCGGTCAACGGCTTCCAGGCCCCGGCGCCTGAAGAGGCGACGGTGAACGCCGACAGCGAGACCCAGGTCGAGGCCGCGTACCTGCCCGTGCCCGCCTTCGCAGATGCCCCGCTGCTGGAGCAGGCGGTGGCGGCGGGCACGGAGGCGACGATCGTTCTGCCGGTGCTCAACCACGTCGCCGGAACGACCCTCCGTGGCACGCCCGTGGGAGCCCTCCCGTCGTGGCTGTCCGTAAGTGTGAATCAGGCCGCGTCCACCGTCACCCTCACCGCCAGGCCCACTCGCGCCGGCGCTGCGGAGGTCGTCCTCGAGGCCCAGGCACTGCAGGGGGCTGACCTCGTCCGCGGCGGCCAGATCACGGTCCGCGTGGTCGCCCAGTCGCCGCTGGAGATCAACCCGGATGCCGTCGGCAACTTCACCGGGACCATCTTCCAGGAGAACGTCAAGAGCCCGGCAGCGGTGCGCGGCACGGTGACGGTGACGGTCTCGAACACCGGCCGCATCACGGCCAAGCTGGTCACGCTGGGGAAGACCTACTCGTACCGCATGTCGACCTGGAGTGCCGTCGATGTGGCCAGCCAGACCCTGACCGCGACCTCGGCCGACGGCGCGCTGGTGCTGTCGATCGGCCCCGATGGCGTCGGTGAGGGGTCCTTCGTGGCGCCCGGCACAGCCGGCCCGGAGTACGTCCTCGAGCTGGACCGCACCGTCTGGCACCGGACGACCAACCCGGCCACCGCCTACGCGGGCTACTACACGGTGGCCCTGCCGGTGAACGACCGCCTCGACGAGGCCAAGGTCCTCTCGTTCGCGCCCACGGCCGGCGGGTATCTGGTCTTCACGGTCAAGGCCGATGGCAAGGTCACGTACAGTGGCAAGGTCGCCGACGGCACCCGCTTCAGCGGCTCGTCGGTGGTGGTCGAGACCGCCCTCGGCAGTGCGCGCTTCCCGGTCTTCGTGCCGCTCTACCGCCGTCAGGGCTGGATCGCCGGCCAGCTCGAGATCTTCCCGGGCGGACCGTCCAAGGTGATGGGCTACGACGCCTCGTTCGACAAGACGGTGGACCCGTTCTGGCAGTGGTCTTACCCCGGCAAGAACCCGACTCGCGGCCAGACCGCCGACGCCTTCACGACGACGCTGTATCCTTACGGCGTCGGCTATGAGAAGGGCCTCCCCCTCGAGGACGAGTCGCTCGAGTTCACCGAAGTCACCTGGAGGCTCGACGGCGCGGCGCCGATCGCCGCCCAGTATGGCTACACCCTCAACCGCCAGCGCTTCTATGCCGACCCGGTCACGGCGGCCCTGCCCATGGAGATGGCGCTCACGGCGGCGCGGAAGCGCCTGAGCGCCCCGCGCGGCACGACGCCGTCCAAGGACCGGCAGACAGGCATCTACAGCTATGCCGGCGCCAACGACTCGAGGCTGACCATCCGGTATTCCACGTCGAGCGGCGTCTTCTCCGGGTCGTTCAAGGTCTACTACGACTACGAAGCCAACGGTCGTCAGCAGCACAAGACGGCCACCGTCAGGTTCGAGGGTGTCCTGACCCCCGAGTGCCGTGGCTGCTCGGCCGATCCCCTGCCCCTGGGCTTCGGCTATGCCGTGACCACCGACGCCGGCGCTGAACCGACGGCCGGCTACGCCGTCAAGCGCGCCTATCCGGTCTTCCTCGACGACGCCAATCCGCTCGAGGAGCCCGTCGGGCCGTAGGTGACGACGGCGGGTGCGGGGCGGGCGCCGGAAAACGGCGCCCGCGAGTAGGTCCGCGGCGCCGTCCGTGGACCCGCCCCGGGCGCCGGTGCAAGGCGCCCGGGAGAGCGCCACTCGGCTCGTGGCGCCCACTGGCCCGTGGCCATTCCTTGGAGTAGGTCGCGCGAGCCGAGCGCGACCACGGGCGCTGCCCCGGCGCCCGGAGGCAGCCGAGCCGACGCTCGGCGATCCCAGGGAGGGCCCGAGCCACGCGGGAGCGTGGCGTTCCCGGGGCCGCGCCGGCGGGATGGTGGACGGGGTGGACCTCGTGGACAGAGTGGACGGAGTGGACGCCGCCGCCGCGGCCCGGAGCGGGGAGCCATGCGCAGGAATGCGGATGCCACCTCCGATGCAGGGCGGCTGGGGACAGCCGCCGCTGCAGCCAAATCCCCGGCGCGGGCGAGTAGGTCCGCAGCGCCGTCCGTGGACCCCCCGGGCGCCAGCCGCGCCCGGGAGAGCGCCACTCGGCTCGTGGCGCCCACTCACGACTGCCGGACGCCCGACGCCCGAGGCCCGACCCCCGGTCTCCCGACCCCCGGCCTGCGACTCCGGACCCACCGACGCACGAGTCTGAGTCCGGAGTCCGGAGTCGGTAGTCCCGTAGTCCTGTGGTCCTGTGGTCCTTCCCCCTCCCCCTCCCCTCTTCCCTTCGTGCTCTTCGTGCCCTTCGTGGTAGCATCCCCTTCCCCTCCTCTCCCCCTCTGCGTACCTCCGGCCCTCTGCGGTAGCATCCCCTCCCATCCGTGGTCATCGGTGTCCATCCGTGGTTCTGTCTCCCCTCCCTCTTCCATTCGTGTCTTTCGTGCCATTCGTGGTTAACTCCCCTTCCCCTCCTCTCCCCCTCTGCGTACCTCCGCGCCCTCTGCGGTAGCATCCCCTCCCATCCGTGGTCATCGGTGTCCATCCGTGGTTCTGTCTCCCCTCCCTCTTCC
>JAAYZO010000959.1 GCA_012514865.1 Lentisphaerota bacterium
ATGACGCAGCGCTACATGGCCGCGGAGTCAACGAGGAAGGCGAACGTCAGCGTCTGGATCTCGATCCTGGGGTACATCCCGCTGGCCTACCTCTTCTACTTCCTCGGGGTCGGCCTGTTCGCCTACTACACGGCCCGCCCGGACGCCGCCGTAGACGCCCTGCGCCAGGCCGGCCGGCTCGACTCGCTCTATGCCTACTTCGTGGTGACGCGGATGCCCCCCGGCCTGGCCGGGCTGGTCATGGCGGCCTTCTTCGCGGCGGCGATGTCGACCATCTCGTCGAGCATGAATTCGTGCTCAGCCGTCTGCCTGGAGGACTTCTACAAGCGCTTCTGGTGCCGGAACCGCGATGAGGCCCACTACGTCTTCCTGGCCAAGTCGCTGACGGTGCTCTGGGGCGCCCTGACCATCGTCATGGCGGTGCTGTTCATGCGCATCACCCTGGCCCAGGTGGTCTGGAGCAAGGTCATGGCCATCTCGACCTGCGGCATCCTCGGCCTGATGGCGCTGGCCTTCCTCCCCTGGAAGGTCAACCGCTGGGCCGGCATCACCGGCGTCCTGGTGTCCTACGTCGTGCTGATCCTGCTGACGTTCTTCCTGCAGATCAAGCCAGGCGTGGCGCTGGTGTACCCGATCCCGTCGGGCTCGGGGGTGAACTTCCTGCTCTGGCCGGTGATCACCAACCTGGTCAGCTTCGTCGTCGGCCTGGCGATTGACCGGATTTGGCCGCGCCGGCAGGACGAGCCGGCCGCAGCGGCCTGAGCCGGCCCGCGCCGCAGCGCCGCCTGGCCGGTCCAGGCGGCGCCACCCTCCGCCGCCGGCAGGAAACGGCCGGCGGCGGCAGATCCCTCAGGCGTGGCAGTGGCGCTGGATCGCCGCCATGATCAGGCGCAGGCCGCTGAGGCGCGAGCCGTTGTTGATGCTCCCGGCGGTGCAGAAGATCACCCCGCGCTCCGGCATCGACATCTCGTAGTCGCGCAGGGTCTCGGCGACGATGCCGACCTCCTCATGGCGACTGAAGGTGAACGGCGCGAGCTGGCCGTGAATCTCGGCCTCGGGGAGGTGCCTGCGGATCTCGCGCACGGAGAGCGTCGGGCCGAAGTTCGCGCCGTTCAGCCGCAGCCGTCCCAGGATGGGCAGGAGGTGCCCCATGGCCGAATCCGAGTGCTGGTAGCGCCGGTCGCCGGGCTGCGGGCTGTAGGTGTCGAAGACCCCCTTCAGGATCGGATAGCCGAAGAACTCGTACATCTCGGGGTTGAGCAGGCAGCAGTTGTCGTCGGCCCAGCTCCAGCCGCGCGGTGCGGTCGCCGGGGTGAAGCCGGCCTCCTCGTCGAGGACCCGCGCGCGCGCCAGGATGGCCCTGAGCATGACATCGCGGAGCCGTCCTGCGAGGGCCGGTTCGTCGAGGATCAGGTAGATGAGGTTCTCTGCGCCGTAGAGGCTGCAGGCGAAGGTCACCGGCCCGCGCTGGCTGCGGTACAGCGGCGGGCGAACCCCGGCCGCGCGCAGTCGTGCCTTCTCGGCCTCCCAGGTCGGCGGCAGCATGAACTCGCGGAGGTTCTCCAGACGCGCCTCGACGCGGTCGAGCAGCGCCGACAGCGCCGCCGGCGTGTCGGCCGCCGGCTGCAGCCAGTAGGAGGCGTCGTGCCAGACCTGCCGCGCCTCGAAGAGGTCGTGCAGGCCCTTGACCTCCGGCCAGGCCAGCGCCGGGTCGGGCACGGCCTCGTTGACGAGCCGACGGCCGACGATGGCCTCGCTGCGGTCGTTGTAGCGCCGGCAGAGGTCGGCGCGGTAGGCCGGCTGGTGGTAGAGGGCATGCCAGTCTTCCGGGACGCCAAGCTCGTCGAAGACGCACTCGGCCGACATCAGCACGCCTAGGGGGAGCTGCGGGCAGTCGGCCGACCACAGCCGCGACCGCGCCAGGGCCTGGTCGGACCAGAAGCGCTCCAGGTCCACCGGTGCCAGGCCGCCGTGACGATGCGCCTCAGCCACCAGGCTCTCGGCCTGCCGCAGGTGGTGCGGCTGAACATGCTCGCTCATGGATCCTCCCGGACTCCCTCTGGAGTCCTGTGACGCGCCCGACGACTCGACCGCCGCTCAGCAGGCCGGTCGCGACACCCGCCGACGATAGCCCCGAGCCCCCGCCAGTCAAGGCCGCCAGGCGGCGGAAAGCCAGCCGCAGCGCCAGCCCTGCGTCAGACGCCCTGGCGTTTGTCGCGGCGACGGCGCCATCCTATGGTAGGCGCGTCACCACCGCCGCGCCCATGGGCCGTTTCGCCCGTCAGCGGCCTTCGATCAGACCCGGTCAACCCACGGCACGACAAGGACAGCCCGCCCATGCGATCTCCTGACGACCGCCCGAATGTCATCCTGATCAACTGCGACGACCTCGGCTACGGCGACATCGGCTGCTACGGGTCGACCCTCCAGGACACGCCGGCCCTCGACCGCATGGCCGCCGAGGGCCGGCGCTTCACCGACTTCTACATGGCCTCGCCGGTGTGCTCGCCCTCGCGCGGGGCGATGCTCACCGGCTGCTACCCGCGCCGCATCGGCTTCGGGTCCTTCGACGGCGGCACGGTGCTCTTTCCGGGACAGGCCCTCGGTCTGAATCCCTCCGAACGGACCATCGCCGCGATCCTGCGTGAGCAGGGCTACGCCACCCAGATCGTCGGCAAGTGGCACTGCGGCGACCAGCCCGAGTTCCTCCCTACACGGCATGGCTTCGACCACTACTTCGGGCTGCCCTACAGCAATGACATGGGCCGCCAGGCCGGCAACCGCCGGCGCGTCGACCCGCCGCTACCCCTGCTGCGCGATGAGGAGGTCATCCAGCAGCAGCCCGACCAGGCGGCCCTCACCGAACGCTACACCGAGGAGTGCGTCCGCTTCATCCGCGGGCACCGCCAGGAGCCCTTCTTCCTCTACCTGGCACACATGCACGTCCACCTGCCCCTCTATGCCGCCGAACGCTTCATCCGGCAGTCCCGCAACGGCCGCTACGGCGCCTGCGTCGCGGCAGTGGACTGGTCGGCAGGGGTCATCCTGAACGAGCTGTCGCGTCTCGGCCTGGACGAGAACACCCTGGTGATCTTCACCTCGGACAACGGCTCGCGCGGCGACAACGGCGGCAGCAACGCGCCGCTGCGCGGCCGCAAGACGACCACCTGGGAGGGCGGCCAGCGCCTGCCCTGCATCGTGCGCTGGACCGGGCGCGTGCCGGCCGGGACGACCTGCGGCGAGATCGCCACCAGCATGGACTTCCTGCCCACCATGGCACGGCTCGCCGGCACCACCGCGCCGACCGACCGCATCATCGACGGCAAGGACATCTGGCCCCTCCTCGCTGGAGAACACGGCGCCACCTCGCCCCACGAGGCCTTCTTCTTCTACTGGATGGATCAGCTCGAGGCGGTGCGCTCCGGGCGCTGGAAGCTGCACCTGCGCAAACGCGAGACGGCCCTCTGCGAACTCTACGACCTGGCGAACGACATCGGGGAGACCACCGATGTGGCGGCGGCCAACCCGGCCGTGGTGGCCCGTCTCACCGCCCTGGCGGACCGCTGCCGCGCCGACCTCGGCGACGCCGCTCTGGGCATCGCCGGCGCCAACTGCCGGCCCTGCGGGCGGGTCGACAACCCGGCGCCGCTGACCACCTACGACCCAGCCTACCCGTACCTCGAGGCGATGTACGACCTCACCCAGGTCGGCTGAGACGCTGCGCGGCGGAGGTGGGCGCCACGAGCCGAGTGGCGCTCCCCCGGACGCTGATGGCGCCCGGGAAGTCCACGGGCGGCGCCGTGGACCTACTCGGCCTGCAGCGGTGACGACGCTCGTAGCGGGCGATCCGTCAGGCCTCGCGGGCCGCCGGCGGCGCCGGCGGCAGCGCCGCGGCACGGCTCAGGGCCGCGTACTCGGCGTGCCAGGCCGGAACCTTCCAGTCAAAACGGAAGATGTGCCGGCACAGCCCGCGCCGCCAGAGGCCGCGCCAGAGGCGCTCTTTGGCCGCCCAGAAAGCCTCCGCGGCAGCCCGCCGCGACGGCGTCCACGACGCATCGCCGGCGACGGCGGCGTCGGCCTCGCGCATGGCGAGCTTCTCGGCCCACGCCTGCAACCTTTCTGAAGGCCTTGACTGCCGTGCCAGGCGGTCGAAGGCCCGCCGTGCCGCGACCGGTTCGAGCGCCTCGACATC
>JAAYZO010000960.1 GCA_012514865.1 Lentisphaerota bacterium
GGCCAGACCGCGCCGGAGCCCGGCAGCGCCAGCCGCCGCTCGGGGCCGCCGCGCCGGGGTGGCGGCGGCGGTGGCGGCCGTGGCGGAGATCGGCGCGGCGGACCCCCGCGCGGCGGCCGCGGCGGCGGACCGCGCGGCAGCAGCAGCCGCCCGCGACGACCCGCCGCACCCGGACGCTGATGCCAGACCCGCAGGCATTGCCCTACGAGGAGATAGCACCATGACCGTCCGCATCATGCCCTGCCTGGACATGCGCCAGGGCCGCGTCGTCAAGGGTGTCCACTTCGTCGATATCAAGGACGCCGGCGACCCGGTCGACTGCGCCCGCGCCTACTGCGAGGCCGGCGCCGATGAGCTGGCCATGCTCGATATCACTGCCACCGTCGAGGGCCGCGCCACGCTCCTGGACGTGGTGCGGCGGGTGGCCGCGGTGGTGACGGTGCCCTTCACCGTCGGCGGCGGCATCTCCGACGTCCGCTCCGCCGCGGCGGTCCTCGACGCCGGCGCCACCAAGGTCAGCACCAGCAGCGCCGCCTTCCGCCGCCCGGAGGTCATCGCCGAGATGGTCCGCGAGTTCGGCGCCGAGCGCGTCACCGTCGCCATCGACGCCGACGCCAACCCCGCCCTGCCCTCGGGCTACGAGGTCTACATCGATGGCGGCCGCACCGCCACCGGCCGCGATGCTGTCGAGTGGGCCCGCGAGGTCCGCGGCTATGGCATCAGCACCATCCTCCCCACCAGCAAAGCCACCGACGGCGCCCGCACCGGCTACGACCTGCCCCTCATCCGCCGCATCCGCGAGGCCACCGGCGCCACCGTCGTCGCCTCCGGCGGCGCCGGCACCCTCCAGCACTTCCACGAGGCCGCCCTCGCCGGCGCCGGCGTCCTCCTCGCCGCCTCGGTCTTCCACTTCGGCACCATCACCATACCCGACCTCAAGGCCTTCCTCCGCGCCCGGGGCGTCGAGGTGGCCTGAACCGCCGCCACGGCAGCGCGCTCAACGCGCGACGCCACCGGCAAACAACAACGGCCGGCCAGCACCCGCGGGCGCTGGCCGGCCGCAGCGTCTCAGAATGCCTCGTCGGCGATCAGACGTACTCGACGGTCGCCGGCGGCTTCGGGGTCAGGTCATACAGGCAGCGGTTCACCCCCGGCAGTGACGTGATGCGCTGGCAGATCCGCTCCAGCTTCGCCCAGTCGAGGCGAGTCACCGTGGCCTCGCGCGCGTCGAGGCTCTCGATGCAGCGCACCACGATGATCTGCCCATACTCGCGACGGCCATCACGAATGCCCGTGGCGCAGTCGTTCAGCAGCACCGCCAGGTACTGGAAGGCGCCGCTGTCGGCGAGCTCCTCCTCCACAATCGCGGTGGCGGCACGGACCGTGTTCAGACGCGCCTGCGTCACCTCACCGACAATCCGCGTCGCCAGCGCCGGCCCCGGGAACGGAATGCGCTCGGCTATCGCCTTCGGCAGGCCCAGCAGACGCGACACCGCCCGCACACCGTCCTTGCGCAACGTCTTCAGCGGCTCGACGACCTGATAGCCGTACTCCTTCTGCGGGTCAATCCCGAGCTGCGCCAGGATGTTGTGCTGACGCTTGATCCCGGCCACCGTCTCCTCGATGTCCGTGAGGATGGTGCCATGCAGGAGAAAACGCGCACCAGATTCGCGCACAATCCGCCCGAAGACCTTCGAGTAGAAGGTGTTCGTGATCGCCTGACGCTTCCACTCCGGATCGGTCAGACCCTTCAGGGCCCCCAGAAACTCGCTGCGGGCGTCGACCAGCTCCACCGGTATGCCCATCTCGGCAAAACGCTCGACGACCCACTGCGGCTCGCCCTCGCGCATCAGGGCATTGTCGATCAGCACCGTCTTCAACTGCGACCCCAGAGCCCGATGCCCCAGCGCCGTGACGACCGAGCTGTCAACCCCGCCGCTGAGGGCGTTGATGGCAATGGCGTCGCCGACCGTGGCACGCAATTCCTTGACCTGCTGCTCAATGAAGGCGTTGTAGTCCATCGATCCAGATTCCTTGCTGACCGTGCCGCCCCGCCCGACCGCGGAAGACGGCGTTCCCAGCCGGCCAGAAGACGCGCCGCCCATGCCCCGGCCCCCGTCAGACCTGCACCACCGCGCCTTCCCCGACATCCATTAATAACGGGGTGTCACCGTACCACACCATGCCCCCCCCCGCAACCGCTCGCAAAAGCCCC
>JAAYZO010000961.1 GCA_012514865.1 Lentisphaerota bacterium
TGGCGCTCACCGCGCGCCGGCGGGCGCGGGGCGGCTCCTGATGCAGACCGCGGGGTTGTGCAGTCGACGGCGGTTCGGCTCGTGGACGCGTTCGCGTCTGTGGACACTCGCGCTCCAGCGCACGTGCGGGGTTGTGCAGTCGACGGCGGTTCAGCTCGTGGACGCGTTCGCGTCTGTGGACACTCGCGCTCCAGCGCACGTGGTGATCGATCTTCCGCCGTGCCCTGCCGGGCGCGCGCCCCGGGGGCACTCAGCCGCGTTCCGACGCCGGATAGCGCGCCAGGAAAGCCTCGGCGACCTCGGCGAAGGTCCCCGCCTCGAGGCTGTCGCGCAGACGCCGCATCAGGTTCAGGTAGAAGTGCAGGTTATGGGTGGTCATGAGGCGGCTGCCGAGGATCTCGCCGACGTTGAGCAGGTGGCGTATGTAGGCCTTGCTGAAGTTCCTGCAGGCGTAGCACTCGCAGCCCTCCTCGATCGGGCTGCTGTCCTCCTTGTAGCGCCCGGCCTTGATGGGAATCGGCCCGGCGGCGGTGTAGGCGCTGCCGTTGCGGCCGACGCGCGTGGGCAGGACGCAATCGAACATATCGATGCCGCGGGCCACGCCGAGGACGAGCTGACGGGGGGTGCCGACGCCCATCAGGTAGTGCGGCTTGTCAGGCGGCAGAACGGGCGCCACCCAGTCCAGCACCTGAACCATCTCGGCCTCGGTCTCGCCGACGCTGACACCGCCGACCGCGACGCCATCGAAGTCCATGGCGGCGACGCCCTCGACGGCCTTCTCGCGGAGGTCCTGGTAGAGGCCGCCCTGGGCGATGCCGAAGACCAACTGACCGGGCGCGCGCTCCTGTTCGCGGCAGAGGGCGGCCCAGCGCAGGGTCAGCTCCAGCGACTGCCGCGCCTCGTCGTGGCTGCACGGGTAGGCGGTGCACTCATCGAAGGCCATGGCGATGTCCGAGCCCAGTCCGCGCTGGATGGCCATCGCCTCGCGCGGCCCGAGGAAGAGCCGGCTGCCGTCGATGTGGGACTGGAACTCGAAGCCGTCGCCACGGCGGCGCCGCAGCGGGCTCAGGCTGAAGACCTGGTAGCCGCCGCTGTCGGTGAGGATGGCGCCATCCCAGCCCATGAAACGATGCAGCCCGCCGGCGCCGCGGATGATCTCCACGCCGGGCCGGAGGGCCAGGTGGTAGGTGTTGCCGAGGATGATCTCGGCGCCCATGGCGTGCAGCTCGCACGGCGCCATCGCCTTGACCGTCGCCTGCGTCCCCACCGGCATGAACACCGGCGTCTGCACCACCCCGTGGGCAGTCTGCAGCTCGCCGCGCCGGGCGCCGCTGCGCTCGTCCTTCTTAATGAGGTTAAAGGCGCTCATGCGGGCTGCCTCACGGCGTGTCGGCGTCCTGGCCGCGCAGTTCGAACTCGAGCTTCCAGCTCTGGCCGCCGCGGGCGTCGTCGCACCAGAGCTGCAGGGTGCCGATCTCGGTCAGCTCGGTGCGCAGACGCACCGGCACGAGCGTGCCGATCGGGGAGGCCTTGTCCGCCTCCACCGGCAGCTCGGCCACCAGCGGCGGCAGCTCGTCGAGCTCGGCTACAGCGGCCTCGCCCAGGACATCGCCGACCGCGTCCTGACGCCGGACGGTGCTGGAGAAGAAACGGAACTCGGTCGGCTCGCCGACGACCAGGCCGAGGCCCTCGGCACCGACGTCGACCGAGGAGCCCTCCTCCAGGCCAATCGAGACCACGCAGAGGCCATCCACCGGCGGCGCAAAACCCGGCACCGCCGGCAATGGCGACTCGACGCCGAGGTAGTAGGCACGGGCGCTGCCGGCCTTGATGCGCACGCCGCCCTGACGCTGCACCGTCGCATACCAGGCCGCGCCCGCCGCCACGGCGAGATCCGGGTCGCCCTGCTCCAGCACCGCCGCCGCCCGCGGCGCCGCGGCATTCCAGCCCTGCAGGGCCTCCAGGATGCGCCGACGGCACGCCGGCGACTTGGTGACGCCGCCGTTGAAGAGGATCGCCGTCGGCAGCATCGGCCGGCCGGAGGCGTCGCGGAAGCTGTGACGGTCGATGAAGGCGGCGAGGTGCCGGGTCAGGGCCGGGTCGGCGGCGTAGTCCAGGCCGAAGGCGCGCAGGCCGACCTTGCGGCGTTCGGCCGGCTTGTCCGTGATATCGCAGGGCGGGAAGAAGCCGTCGAGGAGGAGGCTCTCCAGCTCGGCGGCGTCGATGCGCGTCGAGAGGGTCCCGGCAATGACGCTGCTGCCGCGCCCGAGGACGGTCAGCGGCACCGCCTCGTCCAGGCCGGCACCGAGGCGCTCCTTGGCGGCACGGCAGGCATGCGTCAGACCGGCGAGCTGGTAGGCATCGAGGGTGACGCCCTGCTCACGCTTGATCTTGGCCGCCATGCCGTAGGCCAGGGTCAGGTCCATGTTGTCGCCACCGAGCAGGGTGTGCTCGCCGACGGCCAGGCGCTGGAGCTGCAGGTCGCCGTCGTGGTCGGTGACCGCGATGAGGCTGAAGTCGGTGGTGCCGCCGCCGATGTCGCAGACCAGGACGACGTCGCCATCGCCGACGTCGTGCCGCCAGGCCTCGCCGCGATCGGCCAGCCAGGCATAGAAGGCCGCCTGGGGCTCCTCGAGCAGGCGGACCTGCAGGCCCGCCGCCGTCGCAGCCTCGACGGTCAGCTCGCGCGCCACCGCGTCGAACGACGCCGGCACGGTCAGGACCACCGTCTGGCGCTCCAGGCGCAACTCGGCATCCCCCTTGGCCATGACGTGGTTCCAGGCATCACGGAGATGCTCCAGACAGGCACGCGAGGCCTCGACCGGGCTGATCCGCCGCGGCGCCTCGGTCCGGCTGAAGGGCAGGCAGGCCTCGCGACGGTCAATGCCATCGTGGCAGAGCCACGACTTGGCCGAGGACACGACCTTGCCAGGCTGCAGCGCTGCCATGTCGCGGGCGTACGCACCGACCGCGCGGTCGGGCACCTGACGACGATGCCAGGGCAGACGCAGGAGGTCGCCGGCGACATCCTGCGGACCCGGGAGATAGACAAAACTCGGCAGCAGCGGCAGCACCGCCACCTCGCCGGCCGCCACCAACTGCGGCACGCCAAAGGGCTCCACCCGACGCGCCGACGGCTCGACCGCCGTGTCGACGTACGCGAGTGCCGTATTGGTCGTCCCCAGGTCAATGCCGACGATGTAACGGGACTCCTGATCCATGCCAGACTCCGACCGCTGCCGCACCCACGCAGAGAAACCGCGCCGACGACACCCCGCCGGCACCGAACAGGTCGGGTACTATAGCCACCGGCCAAGCCGCGGCCAACACCCCCAGCCGGTGCGAGCCGCGCGACCCCGGGCGCTGAGCCACGGCGCCCGGGAGGGAGCCGAGCCGACGCTCGGCGCTCCCAGCAGCGGGCGCCGGCGGAAGGGCCCGGGAAGGCCACTGCAGTCCATGCCCCCGGCGCCGTCTAGCCCGACCAGACGCACTGCAGTGCGTAAGCCGGGCTAGCCCTGAGCAAAAGGCCGCAAGGGCCTCGCGTCGAGGCCCGGAGGATGACCTATTCACGAGCCGCCATGCGACGCGTGGATAGGTCAGGCTATAGCGTTTCGCCGCCGACCTCGCCCCATGCGCCGTTCACGGCAATAGGAGCCGTTCCGGCGAGGCGTAGACATACGGCGTCCGCCCCTTGGGGAAAGACAGGATGAAGTTCTGGCTCCAGGAGACTGGCGATTCCTCAAACTGCACCTTGACGATGCCATCGGGCAAGTCGATGGTGACCGGCCCTTGTCGCTTGACATGGACCTTCTCACCGCCATTGAGCGAGTGAATGTGCGATTCGGTTTCCTGAAGCCCAACGTTCAGCACGGCATTGCCCCGGTCACGGCCGGGGACATACACCGTTTGAGGCCGGAAGAAATAAGCCGACGACCGCGCATCAACGGCAAAATAGGGATTGCCGATGCGAACCCGATACCACGCCTGACCGCCGATGCCGCCGGTCACCACCAGGGCATAGACCCCGGTCGCCGGCGCGGTGACCTTGAACGCGTCTTGGCTGCCAGGCGTCACCGCCTCGTTGCGCAGCACGTTCTTCTGGCCGTCCAGGAGCACATAGACCAGGGCAATCGGTCGTTCCCGGCCAGCCAGGTGCGTCAGCGTGACCTGGATATCCTCACCGGCCCGGGCATGAATGAAGATGTTCTGCTGATTTCTGAGGACGAAGTCCGCGGTTCCCGACTTCAGGTCGCCACTGCCAACAGGGGCGAGGACCGGGATGACCAGATCACTGAAATCCAGCGGCGGAACCATGATCTTGGCCGGCTGCAAGGGAATTCGTTCTGGCGTGCCGAGGGTGCCAGCCGCCATGTCCTCGCGCAAGGCTGCATTGGCCTGCCCATACGCCTGGAAGTAGTCGGCGGGAGTGGTGTTGTCCGGCAGGTCATATCCCTTGCGCTTATTGGTCGCCTCGTCCAGCATGGTCATCACCCACATGGAGTAGCCGTCGGTCGCCGCGCCGGCGTGGTACGCCTGGGACGCCAGATCAGCGGCATCATAGCTGTTAACCCGAAACCAAGGCACGTGCAGATTGTTGGGATTGAACGCCTTGATCTGGTTGTGGTGGGCAACAACGGTTTCGGAAAAACCGCCGCCGTTGTACATGCACCAGTCGTCAATGATAGCCGGGGCGTCTGGCGTGGCCAAATGCCGGTTGAAGCCCTGGCCTATCCAACTGTCTCGATAAGGCATGTAGCCCAGCACCAGGGACGGATTGAGTGCGTGCAGTTCCTCGGCAAACTGCTTCACGGCCAACGCCACGTCCGCCGCATACGACTGTTCATAGTCGGCCTGGGTATCGGCCGCCAACAACGAAGCGTGGCGTTCAGAAGCCGGCAAGGACGCGGAAAATCTCGGCTGGCGAAGGCAGTATGCTTTCCATGTGTCATCGTCATAGGAGACTAGGGTTGCGATCGTTTCAATGTCGAACTTGAGCGCGGCAATGGGCAGTTCGCGTGACAGCCGTGCAAACGGATAGGCATGGTGAAACAACTCCCGCCAGACTCTGATGTCCCGCAGCATGAAGCTGTGCCCGACCACCTGCCCTTCGGCATCGACCACGGACGGCAGCTGCCGGTGCCTTTCCCGGCTCTCCGTACGCCGGGCATGACCAGGCTCAGGGTAAAGATAGACTTGGAAGACCAGCCCCTGGGCATTGGCTGCGGCGATCATAGCCGCGATCTCGTCCCGGTCGGCAAAGACATCCATATACGGCGCCCGCGACTGCTGAATCTTGACTTCGACCGAATTGAAGCCGGCCCGGCCCATCGCGGCAAAAATCGTCTGATGATGCTCGGGGACCTTGACCTCGCCCTTGAGGAAATGCCCAGTGTAGCCGGAAAGCAGGCGCTCCGGCAGTTTGGCGCCCTCCTGTCCGGCAGCGCCGGCAGCCAGCCCGGCCAGCATCATCGCGCCTGTCATCATGGTCATGGCTCTGTTCATGCCAACCTCATCGTTGTTTGAGCTTGTCAGCATGGGGGGCAGCGCAATTCAACACACCTGCCAATAGGATGTTGTGTGACATAGCAGGCGATGTCCAAGCATGGCGAAAGCTGGAAAAGGTCCAGAATAGGGATCACCTTCCCAGCAAGTCCAGCATTCCCTCGCGCCTGCGTTAGGAGGCGCCGCTCCTGACACCGCTGTGTCACATGGCAGCAGCAGGGCACACCGCTCCGACTCACCGACCGTCGCGGCATCCAGGCGCCTCCCGCGGTCGCTTCCACGCCATCGCCCCCGACAACCCGGGGCAGCACGTCCCCCCACCAGTCATACCATCGCTCCCGACACCTTCTCCCTACAAGCGGGTTGACCGAAATGAAGGCGATCATCGCCGGTGTTCAGCTACGCCACGACATGGAATACCGGCATAAGAAGCTACTTACAGGACTCTTAGGCTACGCTGACCCCCATGCCCCCCGTGATCCCAAACAGCACGGCCATCGAGACGACAAGCCAACGCACGGACTCCCACTTCATCTTGTGTTTCCTCCTCGATCTAACGCCGCCATCACCCACCGAGGTACGAGGTCGGTTGAATGGACTGGTTGGAACTCCCCTTCTTGTTCTCCCGCAGAGGCGCAGGGGCGCTGAGGGTCATTCTTCGAGGCCATTCACGCAACGGGTGATCCCGCCCTTCATCACGTCTCCCCCGAAGTTCAGCAGGTAACCGAGCTTGCAGCCCGTAAGCCGCAGGTAGGTCTGCACCTGTTTCCTGTGGGCTGCGGTCACCCGCTCCACCGACTTCAGTTCCAGGATCACCTTCCCTTCGACGATCAGGTCGGCCCGGAACCCTTCCTCGAA
>JAAYZO010000962.1 GCA_012514865.1 Lentisphaerota bacterium
GCGCCCGGGGGAGCGCCACTCGGCTCGTGGCGCCCACGTCCGCCCCGCCGGCGCCACACGTAGGTCGCGCCGGATATGGCAAAACGAACCACCGCTCGCAGCGCCCGCCTGCGGCCCGCCGTTCTGGCGCCCTGAAAGGGCATCATTCATCAGCCCAGGGCAACGCCCTGGGAAAAGAGACGTTAAGCATTGCAGGCTGAAAGTCTGCGACAAGACCGTGCGCGTCACACCGCCATGTTCCATACGAGCCGCCCCGCCAGAGTGGAAGGCCGGATAGTGCACGCCGAAGCATCGCGTCGCGGCCGCGATCCTTCGTCCGCGACCCCAGACGCCCCTCAGCGCAACGGCCGCAGGACGGCGCCGCGCAGGTCCATGCTAGACTGGTGCGCGAGCTTGCCGACGACCAGCTTCAGAGTGTTCTCACCCGCCTGGAGCAGGATCGTGCCGACACGGCGCTCCTTGAACTCGCCGCCGGTGCTGCGCGTGGTGAAGGACAGGGCCGCGTCGCCGACGATCGCGCCGTCGCCGGTGCTGAAGGGCACCCCGTTCGGCGCCATCTTGGCGGCGGTCTTGCCATTGACGAAGATCTCAAAGGGCGTCCCGCCCTGCCCGGCCTCGACCGACTGCTCCAGGACCAGGGTGTACGTCCCCGCCGCCGGCGCCTGGAAACGCCAGGAGATGCTGTCGGGCGAGCGCACCCAGTTGCCGGCGTGGATGACGCCGTCGCGGCTCTCGTAGCGGATGCGCTGTCCGTGCGGGCCTTCCAGCGAGCCGTACAGCGCCGGCAGGTGGATGACGCCGCGGCTGTCGGGTACAATCACCACCGGGTCGACCGACGGGGCGCCGTCCAGCTCGACCACCAGGACACTGGCAGCCTGGTCCGGCGCCTTCGCCGGCAGCTTGATGGCCCAGTCGGCGCCCTCGCGCGCCAGCGGCAGAAGCGCCTTCTTCCGCCCCAGGAGGTAGGCTTCCTGGATGGTGTTCTTCAGGTTCGGCAGGCGCACGATGCGGTCGCCGGGCCACTCGAAGACGTGCACGTAGAGGCGGCTGCCCTTGGTCGTCACACGGCCGTAGAAAGGCAGCAGGTTGAAGGGGCTCGCGGTGGTGTCGTAGATGGCCTCGGAGTACTTCTCCATCCAGCGTCCGATGGCCTCGAGGCGGTCGCGGAACTCCTTCTGGATGCTGCCGTCCGGCTTCGGGCCGATGTTCAGCAGCAGGTTGCCGCCCTTGGAGACGATGTCGACGAGCATGCGGATGAGGAACTCCTTGCTCTTGTACACCGTCTCGTTCTTGTCATAGCCCCACCAGTGCGAGGTCATGGTGATGCAGGCTTCCCAGAGCTGCGGCTCGCCGTTCTCGTCGCGCATGCCGGTGGCCGGGATGCGCTGCTCGGGCGTGACCAGGTCCTCCTTGGTGAAGTGCCGGTCGTTGATCAGGATGTCGGGCTTGAGCCGCCGCGCCTCGGCGTTGGTCTCGACACCGCCGAGTTCCTCGGGCTTGTTCATCCAGCCGCCGTCATACCACAGCACGAAGGGCGCCGGGCGGTATTCGGTCATGAGCTGACGGATGTGCTCGCGCATGTAGGCGATGTAGTCCATCACGTCGTGGCCCGCCTCGGGACGGTCCGCCTTCTCCCACTCCAGACGCGGCAGGTAGTCCTCGTGGTGCCAGTCCATGATCGAGTAGTAGTACCCGACCTCCAGGCCGCGGTTGACGAAGGCGCGCGTCACCTCGGCCAGGACGTCCTTGCCGTACGGGGTCTTGGTCACCTTCCAGTCGGTGTTGTGGGCATCGAACATGCAGAAGCCGTCATGGTGCTTGGTGGTGATGACCATGTACTTCATGCCGGCGCGCTGCGCCAGGTCGGCCCAGGCCTCCGGGTCAAAGCGCTTCGGGTTGAAGGCCGGCTGGAGCTTGTTGTACTCCTCGAGCGGGATCTTGTCGACGGTGCGGATCCACTCGCCCTTGCCGATGAGCGCGTAGATGCCCCAGTGGATGAACATGCCAAACTTGGCATTGCGGAACCACCGGCGCGTCTCCTGACGCGGGTCCAGCGCCGCCTCGACCGCCCCCACCGCCGCCTTCTTCGCCGCCTTCGCCGGGGCCTTCGCCTTCGCCGGGGCCTTCGCCTTGGCGGCCTTCGGGGCGGCCGGGGCCGCCTTCGCCGGGGCCGCCTTCGCCTTTGCCGCGGTCGTCTTCGGCGCGGCCGTCTTCGGGGTCTTGCGCGTGGCCATGGTCGTCACTCCTGATCGCTCCGAGTCGTCACCCTGGTAAGGCTGAAGCCGCTGCCGGCAAGGGCCGGCACGGCCCGCAGAGAATGTGGCGCGCCTTCAGCATCGCGCAACCCCAATCGCACCGCGTCGCGGCCGGCGGCCAGGGCTGTTCGAAAGTCCGGTTCTGGCACCCCTTCAGGGTGCGTGGTTCGTGGATTCGCGCTTCCGGGGGTCGGGCTGCGCGCGACCCCCGGCTACGATCTGGCACCCCTTCAGGGTGACCGGATGAGCGCTAACGCGATCTTCGATCAGCCCTGGCCGGCGTCGGCCGCGCCCCGGCCCGCTCAGCGGTAGCGCGACTGGGACTGCCACATGTCCGGGTTGGTGCCGAAGTGCTGCTTGAGGCCGTCGGTGACGGCCTCGAGGTCGGCACAGAGCGCCGGGCTGAGCACCGCGGTCATGGCGGCGGCGTTGCGGCGCATCTGCGCGGCATCGCGGGCGCCGACCAGGACCGAGGCGACGCCGGGCCGGGTCAGGAGCCAGGCCAGGGCGACCTGCTCCATGGGCAGCCCGGCGCCGTCGGCGAGGCGTCGTATGGCGGCGATGGCAGCGAAGGTCATGGCCTCGGCGCCGGGCTCGGTGTGCCGGGCCTGGGGCCGCGTGCAGGCGAAGTGCCGGGTGCGGGCGCGGCCCGGCGGCACCTCGTCAGGGCTGGCGAACTTGCCGGTGAGGAGGCCCTGGGCGATCGGGCAGTAGCAGGTGATGCCGATCTCGTGCTCGACGCAGATCGGCGCGACCTCGTGCTCGATGGCGCGCCAGAGGAGGTTGTACGGGAGCTGGTTGGCCTCGCAGCGGCCGGCGGCGAGGAGTTCGGTGAGGTCCTGCCGGCCGAAGTTCGAGACCGCCATGGCGCGGATCTTGCCGGCCTGGCGGAGGCGTTCGAAGCCGGCCAGGATCTCGTCGATCGGCACGGCGCGGTTGGGCCAGTGCAGGTGGTACACGTCGATGACATCGGTCTCGAGGTTGGCCAGGCTGGCGTCGCAGCTCCGCACCAGGTCCGCTTCGGTGGCGACGTGATTGGGGCTGACCTTCGAGCCGATGACCACCTCGTCACGGCGGCCCTTCAATGCCCTGGCGAGGAGGCGTTCCGAGAGGCCGCTGCCGTAGCCCTCGGCGGTGTCGAAGAAGGTCACCCCGCTGTCGAGGGCGGCATGGATGGCGGCGATAGCATCGTGGTCGTCCTGGGGTCCCCAGGTCGCATCGCCGACGATGGCCCAGCAGCCCATGGCGACCGTCGAGACCGTGATGTCGGTGCGTCCGAGTCGGCGTTGCGTGTCAGCCATAGCTGCAGGATCCTCCCTGGTTCAGCGGTCCGCGCTGCAGGCGTCCCGCGGCGCGATTCCAGCGCCAGTCGTGTTCCGGCGTGCCATCGAGGTGGACGCCGCCGAGCCAGCGGTCGATGCCGTTGAGGCGGATGGCGTCGGCCAGGCCCATGGCGACGGCCCGGCCGGTGGCGCTGATCGTCACCCGGCGCGCACCGATGCCCTGGGTGTCCCACTGCGGCAGGGGCGCGGCGCCGTCCAGATGCAGCAGCGGGTGCCGGCAGGAGGCCATGGCATTGAGCATCTGCCAGAGCATGGTGTCACCGAAGAAGGCGGGCCGTTCGCGCTCGGACACCGCGGCGAAGAGCGCCGGGGGCGCCATCGGGCCGGGCGACGAGGTGAGGGCCTCGAGGACCTCCTGCTGCAGACGGCAGAGGCCGTTCTCCACGGCGGGGTAGAGCTCCAGCCAGCGCCGCAGGGCCGTCCCCAGGAAGGGCAGCCCGGGAAACGCATCCGCGGCCAGGGCCTCAATGTCGTGCGGCGTCGTCTGGCAGAGGGCGTCCCAGACGCGCCGGCCGGTCCGCAGCTGCGCCGCCGTCACCGCCACGCGCGCCGGCAGCAGCGCCGCCAACTGCGCCGGCGAGAGCTGGCCGAGGCCATGGAAGACCGGCACCGCCGGATGGCTGTCCAGGCCGATCAGACGCAGACGCGGCAAGGCCTCGGGAACCGCCTCGAACCACGCCAGAAGACGCACCAGGATCATCTGGTCGTACAGGCAGGAGTCCGTCCACAGCACGACCTCGTCATGCTCACGCCAGGCACGCAGCGACTCGTCCTGGCGCTCCAGGCGATGGCGACAGCGCGCCGGTGAGATGGCACCGCCGGTGGAGGCGCTGAGGACCTCGGCGCGCTGACGGCGGGCCGCGTCAGAGGCGAGGTCAGCGCAGAGCGGGCCGACCATGAGGACGTCGGTCCAGACGGCCTGCTCGCCGCCGATGCCGGACCGGGTCAAGGCCGCGGCGGCCGCGTCGCCGGTATGCACATGCAGCATGGCGTGGACTCCTCCACGGCGGCCGGGCGAGCCGCGCTCGCCGCCCGGGGCGGCGGCGGTGGGTGTCAGCGGCCGGGGGCCCGCCGGGTCGCCGGCGGCGGACGCGGCTATGCCGCGGTCACTTGCTCAGGGCGTCGATGTCTTCCTGGAGGCCCTGGAAGAGCTCGACGGACGAGGTGCGGTCGCCCCAGAAGCCGATGCGGATGTAGACGCGGGTGGAGTCCGGCGTCACGGCCTTGAGCTTGATCTTGGCCTTGTTGTCGCGCAGGTCCTGGTAGCGATAGAAGCTCTTGTAGCCGTCGCAGACGCGCTCGCGCTCGATGAGCCCGGCGCGGCGGCCGGTGGCCCGCATGGCCTTGTCGACGATGTAATGCGGCGCAGGCACGACGGTTCGGTACCAGCCGCGGCGATAGACAGCGCCCCCGCTGATGGCGGCGGCGGTGCCGCCGACGGCAGCGGCCGTGACACAGCCCTGCATCACGATGGCCACAGCCAGGATGGACCATGCAAGAAGGAACCGCACTTTCGCTGTCATGGGTGGCACTGCCTCCGACCTTCGATTGCCTGCCGCGTCGTTACGGACCCGCTACGTCATGTAACGTAACGCGTGTTTGCCGCAGGGCAATGCCGCAGGGCGCCCGGCCGCGGATTGCGAGCGAGGCATCCGCGCTTCGCGGATAATCCGGGCTAGGTTAAGGCCAGTCCGCGACCCCGGCGCGTCCGCCCGGGCGGCCGGTCGCGGCCGACGATGCGTTCGAACTGCGGAGGTCCCCACCATGCCAGTCACCAGCCAGCCCTACGGCGCCCTCGCCGACGGCTCACCGGTCACGCTCTACACCCTCACCAACGCCCAGGGCCTGACCGCGGCGGTCATGGACTACGGCGCCATCCTGGTCAGCCTGCGCACGCCGGACCGCGATGGCACCCTCGGCGAGATCACCCTGGGCTTCGACAGCCTCGACGGCTACCTCGGCGCCCACCCGTACTTCGGCGCCACGGTCGGACGCTACGCCAATCGCATCGCCGGGGCGTGTTTCAGCCTCGACGGCCAGACGTATGCCCTCGCGGCCAACGATGGACCGAATCACCTGCACGGCGGACGCGTCGGCTTCGACCGACGGCTCTGGGAGGCTGATGCCTTCAGCGAAGACGGCACCTGCGGCGTCTGCTTCTCGCGAGTCTCCCCCGATGGCGAAGAGGGCTACCCCGGCAATCTCGAGGTGGCGGTGACCTACACCCTCACCGACCTCGACGAACTGCGCATCGACCTCGAGGCGATGACCGACCGCGCCACCCCGGTCAACCTCACCAACCACGCATACTTCAACCTGCGCGGCCATGGCGACGTCCGCGGGCACCGCCTGCAGCTCGCCGCGCCGGCGTACACGCCGGTCGATGCGCAGCTCATCCCCACCGGCGTCGTGGCGACCGTGGCCGGCACGCCCCTGGATTTCACCGACGAGCACGCCATCGGCGAACGCCTCGACGACCTCCCCGGCGGCTATGACCACAACGTCGTCCTCGAGCGCCATGAAGACGGCGAGTTGGTCTGCGCCGCCCGCGTCGAGGAGCCCGAGAGCGGCCGCGTCCTCGAGGTCTACACCACCGAGCCCGGCCTGCAGTTCTACTCCGGCAACGGCCTCGACGGCTCCATCGTCGGCCGCGGCGGGCAGCGCTACGAGCGCCACGCCGGATTCTGCCTCGAGCCCCAGCGCTTCCCCGACTCGCCGAACCAGAGCGCCTTCCCCAGCGCCATCCTGCGCCCGGGGGCGTTCTACAGGCATACCATCCTGTTCCGCTGCGGCGTCCAGTAAGCCCGCCCGGTCCGACCACGAATCCCCCAGGAGGAGAGCCGCCATGTCGTTCCGTAACCTCAGCCCCCTGCAGATGTTCCAGAGGCTCGCCGAGACGCGGGCGCGGTCCTGCGCCTTCGCCGCCGAGAACCGCGCCGAGTGGTCGCAGTGGAAGGCCGACACCCTGCCGCGGGTCATGGCCTGCCTCGGCGACTGGCCGGAACGCGTGCCGCTCAACCCGCTCTTCCTGGCCGAGTGGGAGCACGACGGCCTGCTCAAGCAGAAGTGGCTCATCGATGTCCAGGACGGCCTCGCCGCCACCCTCATCCTGGCCATACCCTCGGACCTCGCCAAGGGCGAACGCCGCCCGGCCATCCTCTGCTGGCATGGCCATGGGCCCTACGGCAAGGAGCCGGTCATGGGCAACAACAGCAGCCCGGAGCTTCGCGCCGCCATCGCGGCCCATAACTACAACTACGGCCACCAGATGGCCAAGGCCGGCTTCGTCACCTTCGCCATCGACTGGATCGGCTGCGGCGAACGCAACGATACCCAGAAGCCAAACCACTACACCCCCCAGAGCCGCGATTGGTGCAACCTCTACTACCTCCATGCCACCATGCTCGGCATGACCACCCTGGCCATCAACGTCGCCCACGGCATGGCCGCCACCGACTTCGCCCTCGGCCTGCCCTTCGTCGACCCGGCACGCCTCGGCGTCATGGGCCTCAGCGGCGGCGGTACCATGGCCCTCTGGAGCGCCCTCTGCGACGAGCGCATCAAGGCCACCGAGGTCATCTGCTACAGCGACCTCTGGGCTCACTTCGGCTTCCGCGATATGAACTACTGCGGCATGCAGGTCGCGCCGGGGCTCTTCCGCCTGGTCGACCTCCCCGAGGCCCAGGGCCTGCTCTGCCCACGGCCACTCCTCGTCGATATCGGCGCCAATGACACCTGCTTCAAGGTCGATACCGCCATGGCCTGCTTCCGCCAGGTGGCCCATATCTACGACGTCGCCGAGGCCGCCGACAACCTCGAACTGGACCTCCATGCCGGCGAACACGGCTGGGGCGGCAACCGCTCGGTCGCCTTCTTCGAGCGCCACCTTGCCGCCACGCCGCCGGCCAGGTAGGCCGCGCGAGCCGAGCGCGACCCCCGGGCGCCGGGGAGCGGCGCCCGGAAGGGAGCCGAAGCGGAGATCGACGGCAAAGCCGCAAGTCTCCCATGAATCGGAGCTTCCCTCACTGGCAGAGAACGGCCAGTGGAGGAAGATCCGCCGGGCTGTCGGTTCGCCGACCCGGCGCTATGGTATAGGCGACGCCGGGCGACGCCGGCGCGTGGTATTCCTTAGTTACGAATCGTCTCGGAGTTGTCTGGACCGCAGCACACGACCGGTGACCTCGGCAACCGTCCCGATTGCGGTGCGACGGATGTCAGCCGTCCGCCGAGGCGCGGTCTCCAGGCCAGCGTCGGTGCTTGTCCGAGTCATCGACGAGGCGTTTCGCAGGAAGAGGGAATTGAACCACGAAAGGCACGAACTGGAGGACATTCGGAGAGGTGAGAGCGGCAACACAGTCTGCCAGGCGCCCGTCGCCGTTCGCGTGTCGGGCCTCTCGTGCCCGATCCTATCCAATCCGGTCCTGTCCTGTTCGTGTCGTTCGTGCTTTTCGTGGTTAAAGATCGGCTCCGGATTGTCTGGACCGTCTCACCCGGCGGGTCACATCCGCAACCGTCCAGACTATAGCGCGACGATTAGTAACGACGGATTCGACACTCGCAAGACTCGGCCCTATGGCACCGATAGATGCAGCTACAGGGACTGACCTACCTCCCCCGGAAGTCGAGCGCCTGCCGCCGCTCAACACGTCCGGCGTACCACGAAGAACTCGCGGGCGTAGGAGTCTGCGTACTGCCGCTGCAATTCGGGTTCGCGCGCCAACTGGTCCAGCACGGCGAGCGTGTCTCTATCAGTCGCATACTTGCCGCGCAGCTCCGCGATGCGCCGTTGCATCGGCGTATAGAAGTCGTCCCACCAGGCCTCGTCGGGCAAGGTGAAGTGTCCGATGCGTTCGAGTCCTGCCTGGTCGATGAAGGCCAGGACATCAATCACCCACCCCATGGTCGGATAGTCCATATCGAAGCTCGCCTTCACCTCGGATGGCGGGTTCTCCTTGCGCCATACGGCTTCCGTGAAGGCGAGGCAGCCGCCGGGACACAGCCGTTCGCGACAGACATGGAGGGCGTTCTCGATGCCGATTAAGAAGATCGGCCAGAATCGCAGCGAAGGCCCATTCATCTCACGTGAATCCCTTCGCGCCGGTGCGCAGACCCAGAGCCACCTCGGCCGCAGTATCACTGTATGAGCTGTGCTCAAAGGGAACAACGAGCGGCTCGAACCCGGCGGCTGCGATCAGCTCCAGCCAAACAGCCCTGGGGAACAGCCCCATAACGTGGCGCTCACGAACGACTTCGACCTCGCCGTCCCCGCTTCGCAGCATGTAAGCCATGTCGGCGACGTAACCATCGGTCATGTTCTCGGGAATCCAACGCCATTCGAGGTAGCGCAGGGCGCGCCCGTCGTCACCATCGCTGCCACCAGTATCGATTCCCGGCATGAACGTCTCCGCGACGAAGTCCGGCTGAAAAAGCGCCACTCCACCGGGCGCTGTGAGTGCGAAGGCCGTGGCAATGACGCTGGCAAGGTCGTCACGGGTGGTCATGTAGCTGACGGCATCATGCACGAGGATGCAATCGAAGACCCCGCCCAAGCGAAGTGACCGCATGTCGCCCTCAATGTGCTCACAGGTTGGATTGAGGCGGCGGCTCAGAGTCAGCATGGCAGGCGCGATATCCACCAGTGTGCAGGCAAACGTCGACTTGAGATGGGCCGCGTTGTGACCGCCGCCGCTACCGAGGTCCAGCAACGTGCGGGGCATCCGTTGGCAGTGGGTCTGGAACAACCGACGGTAGAACGCTGCTTCCTCGATGTAGTCGTCAACGGGGGTGAGCAACGGATACCAGTCGGCCAGATCGTGGTACAGTCGAAGCCGCCGTCCGCCATCCGCACGTTCCGTCAGACTCTCATTCATGTTACCTGCCAATCCGTACGTAAAGACATCGTCGCGACACCTGCTCTGGCATCGGGGTCATCGTAATCTAACCTGCCTATCCGTACCTTCTTGCGTCATGCGTGGACCAAACTCTTGACCGCCTTGGCCAGTGTCCTGACCGCGCTCACACCCACGCCCGCTCAGGGCGCATCGGGATCCTCAGACGTGTAGCCCTTGTGGTACAGGACGGAGCCGTCTGGCCGCTTGAGGTACGAGTCGCGGTCGCAACAGATGAGGCAGCCGTGGTGCTCGCCGTCGTGCCACATAGGTGTCCATGGTTCAGTTTAGCAGTGGCTGCATGAGGCTGGGAATCATCTCCCGCCACTCAACTTGCTCCTGCACGTCGCGTCGTTCCTTCGCGAGCCAGGCGAGGATCTGGCTCAGATCGAAGAGGCTACGGCACTGCGGCGGTGCGCCGGGGACAGGAGCGAGGGTGCGGACCGCGATGGACGTGGGCTTGCTGTCCTTGTACTGCCCCGCGACCGCCACGTCACAGCCCGACCGGGCGATGTGGTACGCCCGGGTCGCCGCTTTGAAGCCCCAGGCCTCCCGCAGTGAGGTCTCGATCCACGTCGACAGATCGTCGGGCGTCGCCTTTCGACGCCACAGCCGCAGGTTCTCCGCGTCCTTGCAGGCTTCTGCCAGGCCCGCTCTCAGGACGTCGGCGATGTCGCCCAGCCCGAGCCCACCGACGTGACGGCGCCGGAACCCCGAGGTGGTACCGACAATCAGGCCGTTGCCGCAGACCAGGCGGTCCCACGTCATCAGGATCTGCAGGCGGCTGCTCCCGTCGACGGAGTTGTAGCACTCGAGGCGCAGAGCCATCGGATTGCCGTCGCCGGGGTCGAACTGATGCTCCTCGGAAAGGTAGAGGCTGAGCGCCATGCGCTCGCCGTATTCAGTGATGCGCAGGTCGGCTCTGACACCGGACGGCACCACTTCCTCCGCCTCCAGAGCCTTGGTCGCCACGTCGATGACCTCCGTATGAGGGACAAGGGCATACTCCTTGGACACCACGCCAACAGGCACAGCGTTCAGGTCCTGCCCAAAGGGCAACCTGACAACGGCGTCAAGGCGGGCATTGGGCCCTGACGGCTGACTGCCGACACCGGCCAGGGCGAAGGCACGGCGCTCAAAGCAGGGGATGTGTTGCCGCACCTCGGCCAGAGACCCTCGGTGGCTGGTCACCAGAGAGTTGAGCCACTTCGGCCGGACATCCGGCTCGTCCCCGAACAGACTGGGTTGCCGCTGCATGGGGCCTCCTCACGTGGTTGTCACGGCTGGGTTGTCCGCCTGCGGCCCCTTGGGCGATCCGCAGGGCTTGCTTTTATGTGTTCTGTGTAGTATATGATACACATGCATACGGAGTTTGGCAAGTACGTCAGGGATCGACGCGAAGCGCGGTGCATTGCTGACCGCCGGTACTCGGTGCGGCGCGTCGCTCAGCGCCTCGGGGTCCAGCCGTCGTACCTGAGCAAGGTCGAGCGCGGCGAGGTCGGGCCGCCCTCGGAAGAGACGACCCGACGCCTGGCGGAGGATTTGGGAGAGGATGCCGATGTGCTGCTGGCCCTGGCCGGCAAGGTCTCGTCCGACCTGCGCGAGGTCATACTGAAACGACCGCGTCTATTCGCCGATCTGCTGCGGCAACTGAAAGACGCGCCGGACCACGCGGTCCTCCGCGTCGTCCGCGAGGTGAGAGACGGCACGTGGTGAAGGGAGTGTGGGCCATGGTGGAGTTGAGGACTGACAGGCTGGAGTTCGCTTTCCCCGAGGTGCACCCCAAGGCCACCATGTCGGTGACCTTCCAGCGCACGCTGCGCATCCCGGACGACGGTAACGACTATCCGTTGCCGCCTGGCCTCGGTGCGTTCCCGCTGTGCCATGTCGACGACTATCCCGCCAAGGTGCCGGCATCCTGGATCGAGCACGGCGGGGTGATGTTGCCTATGTACCAGGCGGAGGCCATGTGGCTGAGTTTCGAGACGTTCTACGACGACGAGCGGCGCGTCAACTACCCCTGTGCGTTGCTGGTGGCAACCGGCAAGGTCAACGCCATCTCCGGGCAGCCCTGGGCCGGACGCCTGGCATCGGATCCGCAGAACTACGTGGTTGTCCCTGACCAGCCCTGGCTGGACGGCTACGCAGTCGAGAAGGGTGTCATCCGGCAGTTCGTCGCGATGCCGCTGGGCGAGGGTTACAGCGTCGAGGAGCAGGTCACGGGCAAGGCAGAGCACGGCGGGCTGCAGATCATGGTGTTCCCGATGAAACGGGAGATCTACGAGCGGCGCTTCCCCCGGCGTCCACCCCTGGCAGACACTGGTGTCAGGTACCGCACTGCCGAGATGGCCGGTGTGTGCGAGGACTCGATGGGGCTGGCCCCAGGCGGCAGGATGCGACAGGAGATCTACGAGGACCCCTATGGCCTCTCCGACTGGGACACGGCCGCCGGCAGTCGCTGCTTCGTCCACACCGCGAACTCCTTCGCCTGGCGCCGCATCACCGGTCGCCGCCCTCCGACCAAGCCGATCACCGCCAGGCAGTACACCAAGGCAGGCCTGCCGTGGTTCGACTACTACAGCGAGAAGAGCAGGGCCGTAGAAGGCAGCGGCCTCCTTGCAGGCCTCAAGAGCGTGGTGCAGATGGGTAAGGCCAGGCGGGAGAGCCCGCTCCCGGAGAACCAGTCGGTCAACGTCGGAAGGGTGATCGCGCTGCGTACGGGGCTCCGGCCTAGCC
>JAAYZO010000134.1 GCA_012514865.1 Lentisphaerota bacterium
AACCCACGAGCGCCGCCCCCCGCCAGATGGGTCAGGTGCGACGCTTACGTGCTCCGTGTGCTCCGTGGGCTCTCTTCCCCTTCCCCTCCTCTCCCCCTCTGCGTTACTCCGCGTCCTCTGCGGTAGACTCCCCCTCCCCATCCGAGTCCATCCGTGGTTCTCCCCTCCGGCGTTGGACGTTGGACGTTGAACGTTCAGCGTTGGGCGTTCCTGCCTGCCTTCCCTCCCCTTCCCCTCCCCGACTCCGGACTCCGGACCTGTCCGCGACTCTCTCCCCCTCCCCATCCGAGTCCATCCGTGGTTCTCCCCCTCCCGCTTGCCCTTCGCGCCCTCCCGTGCCACAGTGTGGCGGTTGCCGCAGCACGTCACGGCGCGACCGCCGCGCCCCTCCGGCGCGCCCATCAGGAGCCCCATGGCCCAGACCGCAACACGATCCCGGCAGCGCTTCCTCCTGGCCCTGGGCGGCCTCAGCCTCCTGGCCCTGGCCCTGCGTGTCGTGGTCTGTATCGAGCTCTGCCCCCTGCCGTCGGTCGCCGAACCCGCGGTGGTCACCGACATGGCCACCTACCGCCGCCTCGGCCTGGAGATTGCCCGCGGCCAGTTCCCCACGCATTTCTACTACCAGCCTTTCTACTACGCGGTCTTCCTCCCGATCGTCTACACCCTCACCGGCGACGGCCCTTGGGGCCCGGCTCTCATCCAGGCCATCCTCGGCGCCGCCACCGTCTGGCTCACCGGCCTGACCGCCGCACAGCTCTTCGGACGCCGCGCCGGACTGCTCGCCGCCGCACTCCTGGCCGTGGCCCGCTTCCAGGTCTTCTACGTCCCCTTCCTCCTCATCGAGGTCCTCCAGGGCTTCTGGCTGAGCCTCCTGACCTGGCTCGCTCTGCGCTTCTGGCACCGCCGCGACGCACGCCACCTCGTCGCCATCGGCCTGACCGCCGCGGCGGCGGTACTGACCCGCGGCAATGCCCTCCTCCTCGTCCCCGGGCTGCTCGCCCTGATCGCCTGGCGCCTGCGCGACCGGCCGGCGCGGGCCGTCGCGGCGGCCGCCGTCTGCCTGGCCCTGGTCTACCTGCCCCAGTTCCCCTTCGCCCTGCGCAACTGGCAGCACTTCGGGCGCTGGACGGGTCCCTCCAGCGCCCAGGATGCCGTCCTGGCCCTCGGCAACACCCCCGAAGCCCCCCCCGGCGGCCTCGAGTACCCGGCCTCCTACCACGACTGGACCCAGCTCGCCGGCCGGAGCGGCCCCGAGCGGGTGCCGGTCTCGCGGCAGGCCCTCGCCTGGATCCGTGCGGAGCCCCTGGTCTGGCTCGAACTCAAGGCCCGCATGGCCCTGCTCTACTGGCATCACCTCGAGATACCCAACAACATCAGCATCGACCGCGAGGGCCGCCACAGCGCCCTGCTGCGCGGGCCGTGGCTGCTGCCCTACGCCCCCATCGGCATCCTCGCCCTCGTCGGCCTCATGGTCTCGTGGCGATGGCGCTCGCCCGGCCGGCTCTTCCTCTACTACGCCATCCTGACTCACTGGGCCGCGACCGTCCTCTTCTACATCCTGGCGCGCTTCCGCCTCTCGGGGGTGCCGTGGTTCTGCATCGCGGCCGGTGCCGGCCTGACCGCCGCGGGCGGCCTCATCCGGCCACCGCCCAACCTCCCTCCCGACGGCCGCCGACGGCGCCTCGGCCTCGGCATCCTCGCCGCCCTCGCGGCCGTCTTCATCGTCGGCCTGCCCCTGGGGCCGCGTTCGCCCGTCACCGGCGCCTTCTCGTGGTACCAGCGGCTCCTCGAGGCCCCCATTCAGCGCTGGATTCGCCCGGACGGCGTTCGCGTGCACACCCCGCAGCGCCTCCTCGTCTACGACCGCGGACCCTACGCCCTCGGCGGCCTCGCCGCGGTGCCGGTGCCGATGACCGGCCTGGCCATCCAGAAGCGCCTCGTCCTGCCTCCCGGCGACCTCCCGAACACCCCGCCGAAGCTGCGCGTGCCGGTACGGCTGACCTCAGGGACGCGCTTCGAAGCCCTGCTGCGGGCGGCGGGAAAGACCTACGGCGGGCGTGACATGCGGGTCGAGGAAGAGCCCGGCCGGCAGTGGCTCACCTTCACCCTCGATGGCCTCCCCGACGGCGCCCGACCCGAGGAGATCCTCCTCGAGCTGAAGCTCCTCCAAGGCGAGATGGGCGTCCTCGTCGACACCCTGCGCTGGTACGACCGCAGCCGCTACGCCAACGACACCGGCACCCTGCCCATCCAGGCCGAGGCGGCCTTCGAACTCGAGTGGCGCCTCGACACCGCGACGCCCTGAGCAGACTCGTGGCAGCTTGGCGAGAGAGACACCCGGGTCAGGGCGCCGGCGCCGGACGCGGCATCGGCACCGTCCGCGGCACGGGCGCCGGACGCGGCACCACCCGCGGAGGCATGGGGCGGTACGGACCGCGCACCGGCGCCGACGGCGCCCCTGGTGCCTCCGGTACGGCCGGTACCGCCGGCGGCGGCCGGAGGTCCTCCAGGACCGCCGCGACAGC
>JAAYZO010000963.1 GCA_012514865.1 Lentisphaerota bacterium
CCGGGTAGATCGGCAGGGCCAGGGTCTCGCGGGCAGCCCGCTCGCTCTCCGGGAAGGCGCCCTCGCGATGACCGAGCTCGGCGAAACACTCCTGCCGATGCAGGGGCACGGGGTAGTAGACATTGCAGCCGATCTCGGCCGCCTTGAGGTCATCCCAGACCGCCTGACGACGCGCCGCCGGCAGGCGGATGACGAACTGGTTCTGAACATGCCGCGTCGCCCAGGGCGCCGTCGCCGGCAGGCCGACCTGCGCCGCCGCCGGACTGGCCGCGAACAGCTCGTGGTAGCGCGCCGCGTTGGCCTGCCGACGCGCCGTCCAGTCGTCGAGGTGCTTCAGCTTCACCGAGAGCACCGCGGCCTGCAGGGCGTCGATGCGGAAGTTGCCGCCGACCATGGCGTGGTAGTAGGCCGGCGCCATGCCGTGGTTACGGCACTTCATCAGGCCCTCCAGGCGCTCCGGGTCGCGACTGAGGATCATGCCGGCGTCGCCGAAACCCCCGAGGTTCTTGCTGGGAAAGAAGCTCAGGCAGCCATACTCGCCGAAGCCGCCGACGCGGCGGCCCTTGTACTCCGCGCCAATCGCCTGGGCCGCGTCCTCGATGACCAGCAGACCATGCCGGCGCGCCACCGCCAGGATCGGATCCAGATCCGCCGACTGACCGTAGAGATGAACCGGCATGACCGCCCGCGTGCGCGGCGTCACCGCCGCCTCGAGGCGGGCCGGGTCCAGCGTGTAGGTGACCGGGTCGATGTCCACAAAGACCGGCCGCGCTCCGACGCGGTGAATGACGCCGGCCGTCGCAAAGAAGGTGTACGGCGTGGTGATCACCTCGTCGCCCGGGCCGATGCCCTCGACCATCAGACACATCAGCAGGGCATCCGACCCGGACGAGACGCCGCAGGCCGCCGGCACGCCGCAGTAGGCCGCCACCTCGCGCTCGAAGTCGCTGACGCGCGTGCCTAGGATGAAGGCCTGCGCGTCGCAGACCTCGTCCATCACCCGACGGATGTCGTCGCGCAACGTGGCGTACTGGGCGCGGAGATCAAGCAAGGGAACTGCCATCGTAATAGGTCCTGACATGATCGGCCCAGAAGGCCGGAGGAACGCGCCGCGGCCGGCTCAGAGCCCGACGTCGAGACGGGCCCCAGGGTAGGCTTTGATGTACAGCATGACCATGATGCGGATGTCGCCATTGTCTTCGGACAGAGCCAGCGAGCCCATCCAGCAGTGCAGGTCGCGGATGATCTCGTAGACCTGCCGGGAAAGCTCCGACTCCTCGATGTCGTACTCCAGGCGCATCCGCCCGCTGGTCTTCTCGTTGATCGGGAAGGTCACCTCGCCGACCACATTCTGGGTCGCGACGTAATCGCGCACGAGGTAGCCATGCTCGCCGGTCAGGTCGTTCAGCCAGCTACCCATCGACCAGGTGCTGCGCGGGGTGTAGCGGTCGCGGTAGATGTAGGCGAGCGACCAGCGCAGGCCATCGCGGCGGCCCAGGCGCAAGCCGGCCTCGGCACGGCGCACGTCCATCTCGTCGAGGTCGGCCACCAGGCGGACCCAGGTCTTGAAGGCCTCGGTCGGCATGACCTCGATCAGGTTGCCCAGATCGCCGAAGCCGCTGGAGTCGCGGCGGGCGTCATCGCTGTCGGTGAAGTGGAAGTCCCCATAGGTCTGCATACGGGCGATGGTGTAGATCTGCTGATGACGGCGCGTCTGCAGGCGCTGGTCCACACCCACCCGCACGAAGTGCTGCTCGGTCAGCCGGTCGATCTCGTCGAAGAAGTAGATGTTCTCGCGGTCCTCGCTCGGGTCGGGCGCGAAGGTGTAGTTGACGTAGGGCCGGACGATGTGGCGCAGGCCGTCGAGGTCGAGGCCCTCGTGACGATAGTCGGACCACACCCGGTGGAACTTGGTGGAGATCTCCAGGCCGACCTCGCCGGCCAGGCGGGTCAGCGAGCCGCCGTCGTCGTCGTAGGTCGCCATCAGGGGCGTGAGATTGCGCGGGTCGTCCGGGTTGTCCACCGCGTACATCGCCTCGAGGTCGGCCGGCGTCACCGCCGCGGCGCTGCTGGACGAGTAGTGCGTCAGGCGCACCCCGGCGCGCGGCACGACCTGCACATGCTGTGCTACCGTGACGGGCAGGTAGAGGAAGTGCAGGGTGTCGAGACGCAGGCTGCGGTAGTCGTCGGGATCGGCCAGCTCGAGCCAGCCATCCGGATCCTCGCGCTCCAGGTCGTAGTCACGCCAGCGGAAGCGGTGGTAGCCGACGCTGGTCGAGCCCTGGTAGAGCAGCGGCAAACCCGGCGAAACGACCTGCCGCGGCATCTCCAGACGCAGCTCCGGGAGGTCCTCCACCACGGTGTAGAAGTCGTTCAGACGCGCCCGCGCACCGAACAGCACACTGGCACGCGGGCCGTCGTGGACGACATCCACAAAGCTGCGCGGCTGCGGGTCGTGGTCGTACTCGCGCTCGTACCAGTCCTCGAGCATGTCGATGTCGCTGAGGACATCGACGTTGGCACGCAGGGTCAGGGCCTCGTCGAGTTCCTGCCGGTGGTAGAGGTTGGCCCGGCCGCGCCAGTCCTGGACCTTGAAGCGGCGGTTGTAGCCATCGCTCGTCTCGGGCGCCGCGCTGTCATGCAGGCCATAGAAACGCAGGTCGGTCTCGGAGAACGGCTTGCGAATCTCGGTCTCGCTGCCGAGGGCGATGCCGCGCTTGCTGAACAGGTCCAGATTCACCGTGGTCTCGACCTCGGGGGTGACCTGCCAGGTGCGCCCGATCATCAGGAAGGCGCCCAGGTCGCTCGAGTAACCCGGCCGAATCGACACACTGCCGACCTGCGGACGGCTGTCGCCAAAGACCACCGGCCAGTAGAACACCGGCACCGACCCGACGCGGTAGACGACGTGGTAGGCGCGGAACTTGCCGTCGGGGTAGTGCAGCACACGCCGCGCCTGCAGGCTGTAGTGCGGCTCCTCCAGATCACAGGTGCTCAGACGCACGCGGTCCACCCGGGCCGTGCCGTCCGTGGCGTGCGAACCCGCCTCGCCGGTGCCGTGCCAGACGCCCGTCTTGACGCCGAAGGTGCCAAAGGCGAACTGCTTCGTGCCGACATTACCCGAAACCGCATCGCCGCGCCACTCGTAGTCGTCACGACGCAGCAGGACATTGCCGCGCGCCGAGACGTCCTTGGTCTTAAGATTCACGTCAACGACGTCGGCATCGAGGGCCACGCCCTGGTAGCGGACGCGGACGTTGCCCTCGCCGTGGGCCAGGCCGGTCTCGGTCGAGAACTGGTAGTCGTCGGCCGTGACCTCGAGGGGGATGAGCCGGTCAGCGGGCTCCTGCGCGCGGCCCTGAGACGGGACCAGCACGACCAGAAGTCCTGCCATCGCCAGCACACTCGCAAAGGCGCGTCCAATCTGGGTCGTCATCGGCGAATTCCTCTGTTCAGTCCCGTGCCGCTCAGCGTAACATACCCCGGCCAGCGCAAGCCGTCCAACCTCAGACGCCGCCGCGCCGGCCGAAGCGCCGCTCGATCTCGGCGTGAGGCAGATGCACCATCACCGGCGCGCCGCTCGGATCCGTGTAGGGCATCTCGGTGCGAGACAGCTCCTGCAGAAGCTGCGCCAGCTCGCGCTCGTTCATCGGCCGCCGCGACAACGCCGCGTGACGGACCGCCGCACGCGCCAGACGGACGTCGGCGCTGTCGGGAGCCAGGCGGCCATGCTCGGAGACCTCGTCGAGGATGTCACGCAACAGCCCGCTCAGGTCGTCCGGCGGAAACCGCGCCGGCACCGCCGTCACCAGGAACGTGTTCCCGCCAAAGGGCTCGATCGAGAAGCCCAGCTTGCCCAGATCGCCCAGACACTGGCGCAGCCGACGGGCGTCGTCGAGACCGACCTCGAGTGTCACCGGAATCAGGAGCTGCTGACGAAGCACCTCGGCCGCCGCCGCGTTCCTCAGGAGGTACTCGAAGAGCACCCGCTGCTGCGCCGCCACCGGGTCGATCAACACCAGACCGCGCGGACCCGCCGCCACGACGTAGGTCTCACGCAACATCCCCAGGATGCGCAGGCCGGCCAGGTCCTCACGGCCACCGCCGGACGAGGACGAGGACGAGGACGAAGGAGCCGGGGACGAGGGAGAGGGAGAAGGCGAGAGCGAGGACGAGGACGAAGGAGAAGGCGAGGACGAGGACGAGGGCGAAGGCGCCGGGGACGAGGGCGAAGGCGAGGGCGAAGGCGAGGACGAGGACGAGGGAGAGGGAGAGGGAGAAGGCGAGAGCGAGGACGAGGGCGAGGACGAGGACGAGGACGAGGGCGAGGGCGAGAGCGAGGCCGCCGGTGCCGCGGCCGGAGGCGGCGGCGGCGGCGACGACGTGGGAACAACACTGCCGGCCGCCGGCGCCGCCGGCACCGGCGGGAGATCGCGGACCGGCAGGCGGAGCTGCTGCGGACCCGGGCTCAGACGGAAGGGCCGCGCCGCCGGCGGCACGGCGGAACCCGTCGCCGCGGCCGCCGGCGCCGCACCCGCCGCGGTCGCATCCGCCGCGGCCGCGGCGGCACCCGGCGCG
>JAAYZO010000964.1 GCA_012514865.1 Lentisphaerota bacterium
ACTCCGAACTCTGAACTCCGAACTCCGAACTCCGAACTCTGAACTCCGAACTCCGAACTCTGAACTCCGAACTCAGCAGGATCCCCCATGAAGAGCGCCTACGAACTTGCCATGGAACGCCTCGGCGGCGCGGTTCGCCAGTACACGGCCGAGCAGAAGGCCGAGCTGGCGGAGATCGACCGCCTCTACGACTCGAAGGTCGTCCAGGCCAAGTTCGACGCGGCGGCGCGGCGGAGTCAGGCCGGCGGCGACGCCGAGAAGCTCAAGCAGATCGACGAGGATATGGCCCTCGAGATACGCTCGCACGAGGCCCGCCGCGAACGCCGCAAGGAAGAACTCCGGCGCACCTTCGACGCCGCAGCCGGCAAGCCCTGAAGCAACCCGGCCCGGCGCGGCGCGTCGAATCGACGGCCGCACCTCGACGACGCGTCGTCGCGTGGAAGGCGAGTGGCCACAGACGCGCATGCGTCCACGAGCCGGGGCGGCAACGGCATCTTCACAGCGCGATCCTTCATAGGAGGCGACCCTACCATGTTTGTCGACAGGGCTACCGTGACCGTCTCCGCCGGCGATGGCGGCAAGGGCTGCTGCAGCTTCCGACGTGAGAAGTTCGTCCCCTACGGCGGCCCCGACGGCGGCGACGGCGGCCTGGGCGGCTCGGTGATCTTCCGCGCCGTCGCCGGCGAGCAGAGCCTCGTCGACCTGCGCTTCCAGCAGCACCGCCAGGCCGCCGCCGGCGGCGCTGGCCGCAGCCGCGACTGCCACGGCGCCAACGGCGCTGACTGCGTCATCAACGTCCCGGTAGGGACGCTCATCGTCGACGCCGACACCGACGAACTCCTCGGCGACCTCACGGTGGCCGGCCAGGAGTGCGTTGCGGCGCGCGGCGGCAAGGGCGGCCTGGGCAACTCGCGCTTCGTCTCCTCGACCAACCGCGCCCCGCGCACGACCACGCCCGGCGATCCTGGCGAGGCACGCACGCTGCGCATCGAGCTGAAGGTCGTCGCCGATCTCGGCCTGGTCGGCTACCCGAACGCCGGCAAGTCGACCCTCATCGGGGCGATCTCCCAGGCCCACCCGAAGACGGCGCCGTACCCCTTCACCACCCGCCACCCCAACGTCGGCGTCGTCATCGAGGACGACCAGCCGCGCTTCACCGTCGCCGATATCCCCGGCCTCATCGACGGCGCCCACCGCAATGTCGGCCTCGGCCATGACTTCCTGCGCCATATCGAGCGCTGCCGGGCCCTCTGCTTCGTCCTCGATATGGGCGGCGTCGACGGCCGTGACCCCCTCGACGACCTCGCCGCCCTGCGCCGCGAACTGGACCTCCACCTCGACGGCCTCGCCCGCCGGCCCGCCCTCATCGTGGCCAACAAGATGGACCTCGATGCGGCCCCCGAGAACCTGCGCCGCCTGCAGGCCCAGGAGTCGCTGTGCATCGTCCCGACCTGCGCCGAGCTGATGGAGAACCGCGACGAGATCATCGCCGCCATGCGCGACCTCCTCGACAGCCTGCCGCCGGAACACCCCACCCCGGCCGTGCCCCGCGGCGCACCGGACCGCCCGGACCGCCCGGACGCGCCCCTGGAGGAGTAGCGCCCGGGAAGAGCGCCACTCGGCTCGTGGCGCCCACTCTCGTGCCGCCCCGCGGCGCCGAACGCCGCCCCCCGGTGTCACCAGGCCCTGGGCCTCGAGCCCGCCGGAAAGGGACTCAAGCGACACAAGGGACTCCAGGGTGGGGACCCCTGCTGTCCCTGCTGTCCCTGCTGTCCTTGCTGTCCCCC
>JAAYZO010000135.1 GCA_012514865.1 Lentisphaerota bacterium
CCTGATGGCGCTGACTGCCGCGGCGAAGACAGAACCGACGGCTACGGGTGCCTTCCGGGTGCGTCGTGCCACGGTGTTCCTCTCGGGGACAGGCCCGACCACGGCGGCTCTCGAGTTCACCTTCCCGGCGCAGACGCCCTCCCAGGTCGGCGAGTCGGCGTCGTGGCCATTGGCGGCGATATCGCCCGGGCGCGATGCCGTGCTGAGCTTCCACTGGCAGGACTCGTTTCGTGGTCCGACGACCGGCTACCACGTCCTGCAGGTCGTGGTCGGCGACCGTGTCCTGTGGGAAGCGGATGTTGCCGGCGGCGACCTCCTCTCGCAGCGCATCGAGATCCCGCTGGCGGCGCGTGACCTGCCTCCGGCCGGTGCGCCGCTCGACCTCTCTCTACGTCTCTGGGCGAAGCAGCCGGTGACCAACTTCGCGGTGCGTGTACAGGTCGCGCTGCCGACGTTGACGGCCGGCGGTGAGGCGGTGTCGCTGCTTGACAGTCCGCCGCTGCCCTCGGTGGTGCCGTGGCCGCCGGAGCCGGCCTTGCCGGCGCTCCCGCCGGTGGGTGCGTGGACCTGGCGTGCCCACGTCATTCAGCCCTGGGGCGCCACCCAGGCGATCGCCGTCAACGAGGCCGAGGTGTGGGCGCCGCGACTGGCCCGCGAGCATGGCTTCAATGCGGTCATCGTCCTGCCGCCCGCCGCCCACAACGCCATCTCGGGGAAGCTGGGCCTGCCCGGCGGGAGCCGCCACATCAGCGAGGACGGCTTTCGGCGCGCTGTCGAGCTCTACCGCCGGGAGGGCTTCCGGCTCATCCTGTACTCGTCGATCATGCACTGCGGGCACGACCCGCGCTGGCAGCACGGCGAGCTGGCCCGGACACGCCCGGAGTGGGCCATGCGCGACGCCGCCGGCGACACCGTCAACCGCTATCGCAACCCCTGGCTCTGTCCGTCCACCGGCGCCCTCCAGGCGACCCTCGACTACACCGCGGAACTGGTCCGGACCTACGGCCCCGATGCGGTGATGCTCGACAACAACGAGTTCATGAGCACCGAGAGCGGGCGCTGGACCTGCACCTGCGACGCCTGCGAGAAGGCCTTCCGTCGGCACCTCGTGCGGACCTTCGGCGAGGGCATCCTGCCGGGCACGGCCATCGACACCGCGGCGGCCGCGCTCCCGGCGGACGACACGGACCCGCTCTGGGGCCTCTGGCTGGCCTTCCGCAACCGCATCTGGGCCGAGGCCTGCGAGGCCTTCCGCGACACCCTTCGGCAGATCCGTCCGGAGGTCGTCCTGCTCGCCAACACGCAGTACCTCTACGGCACCGGGCTGCTCGCGGTTGACGGCCAGTATGACCACCTCGATGCCGTGCTCTCGGAGTCGCGCGGCCTCAGCGGTCTGCAGATGCTCTCCAAGATGCTCCTCGGCCGCGCTCTCGCCCGTGGGCGGCCCCTCTGGAACTACATCGGCACCTTCGAGGAGAAGGACCTGACGCGGCTGCGTCCCCCGGACGTCCTGGCCGGTCTCTGTGCCGCCAGCGCCGCGGCCGGCGCCAACCCGTGGGTGGTCTTCTATGGCTTCACCGGCGAGGAGAATCAGGCTTCGCTGGCGATGCTGAGGACCTGCAGTGACTTCTACCGCGACCACGCCGAGCTGCTCGGGGCCGCCGCCCTCCAGGGCGACGTCGGCATCCTGCTCTCGACCGAGAGCCGCGACCTCTTCCACGTGCCGGTGGCGCCGCCGGCGATGGAAGATCTCCTGCGCGCCGGCGTGGCGCTTCAGCCGGTGCGCGATGTGTCTGGCGTCACGGCCGATGAGTTTGGCCCGGCCGCGGTGATGGTCCTGCCGGGGAATCCCTGTCTGCGCGAGAGCACCGCCCGCGTCCTGGCCGACTGGGTTCGCGCCGGCGGTGTGCTGATTGTGACGCCGCAGGCCGGCTGGTGCGACGAATCTGGCCGCTGGCGCCGCGAGTCGGCGCTGGCCGCCGCGCTGGGAGTGCCGGCCACGGCCCTCGGCACGCATCCCTGCGGCCGGGGCCTTGTCGCGTGCGTGGCCGACAGCGCCGCCGCGGCCGATGCCGCCCGGGCGCGCTCGCCGAGCGTCCTTCGGGCCGCGACCCCGGTGGCGGTGGTCCGGCAACGGGCCGCCGACGGCCGCCGCGTCCTCTGCCTGGTCGGTCTCGAGCAGCCCGTGGGCAGCGTCACTCTGTCCCTGCCGGAGGGAATCGCCGCCGCGCAGCTCCTGATGCCCGGCCACGAGCCGCAGGCCATCGCCGTGACGGCGGAGACGACCGTGGTGATCCCGGAACGCCTCGGCGTGGTCGTGTACGCACCATGAGGCGCATTCTGGTCGGCCCTGCTGGTCGGCTCGTGGACGCATTCGCGTCTGTGGCCACTCGCCCTTCTATGTGGGCCGTCAAGGTGCTGCGCTGCTTTTCTGTTCTCTTGCCTTCCCTGCTCCTCAGTCTGAAGGCTCCCGTGCCCTGCGTTCAGAGCTTGGGGCCAG
>JAAYZO010000965.1 GCA_012514865.1 Lentisphaerota bacterium
CATCGACCTCGGCGACGGCGGGCCGGTCGGCCTGATCACCTACATGCGTACCGACTCGGTCGCTGTCGCCCAGGAGGCGCAGGAGCAGGCCCGCGAGGCCATCGCCGCCCTCTATGGCAAGGAGTACGTCCCGGCCACGCCGAACCGCTTCCGCTCACGGCAGTCGGCCCAGGAGGCCCACGAGGCCATCCGGCCGACCGACGTGCAGCGCAGCCCCGAGGCCGTGGCGTCCTACCTCACCCCACCGCAGCTCCGGCTCTACACCCTGATCTGGCGGCGCTTCATGGCCAGCCAGATGGAGGCGGCCCGGCAGGTCGACCACGCCATCGATATCGAGGCGCGCGGCAGCCACCTCACCCACGCGTACCTCTTCCGCGCCACCGCCCGCGAGACCGTCTTCCCCGGCTACCTCGCTGTCTACAGCGTCCGCGAAGTCGATGCCGAGGACGAGGAGAACCTCCTCCAGGGGCGCCTCCCCGACCTCGCCGTCGGCGCCCTTTGCCGACTCCTCAAGCTCGACCGCGAGCAGTGCTTCACCTCGCCGCCACGGCGCTACTCGGAGGCCATGCTGGTCAAGGCCCTCGAGCAGAATGGCGTCGGCCGGCCGTCGACCTACGCCACCATCGTCAACACCATCCAGGATCGCGATTACGCGGTCAAGGAGAAGGGCCTCCTCGTCCCCACCGAGCTGGGCTTCAGCGTCAACGACTACCTCGTCCAGCGCATGCCGAGCCTCTTCGATATCGGCTTCACCGCCGAGATGGAGGCCGAACTCGACCAGATCGAGGAGGGCACCCTGGACTGGACCCGCATGCTCCAGGGCTTCTACGACAAGTTCCGCCTCTGGGTCCAGGTCGACGATGCCCAGGCCGTCCCCGCCGCCGCGGTCATCCGCGACCTCCTCGAGGCCTTCCCCAAGGACCTCGCCTGGGACGCCCCCGCCAAACGCGGCCGGCGCACCTATGACGACGCCGAGTTCCATGCCTCGATCCTGCAACAGATCACCGATGGCAGCAAGGCCATCAGCGAACGTCAGTGGAAGGCCCTCATCGCTCTCCTGGCCCGCTACGCCGAGCGCTGCCCGGCACTGCTCGCGGCCGCCGAAAAGCACGGCCTGCGCCAGGCCGTCGAGGCCCAGATGGCCGCCCAGGAAGCCCGCGCCGCCGCTCCGCCGCCGACCCCCAACGAGGCCGACCTGAAGCTCCTGGCACCCCTCGCCAACGTCACCTGGGAAGCCCCCGCCAAACGCGGCCGACGCACCTACGACGACGCCCGCTTCTATAAGTCCCTGCGCCGTCAGGTCGAGGAGGGCCGTGCCCTCTCCAGCGCCCAGACTGAGGCCCTCAAACGACTCGTCAGCCGCTACGCCAGCCAGATACCCGACTTCGAGCGCGTCGCCGCCGACCTCGCCCTCGCCACCGAGAGCGGCACCGCCGGCACCGCCCCCGAGAACGCCGAGGCCGCCGCCGCCCAGCGCGAGGCCCTGCAGCCCCTCATCGACCTCCTCGCCCTCATCCACGACTGGGACCCGCCCGCAGCCAAGGGGCGCCGAACCTTCGACGACCGCGAGTTCGCCGAGTCGCTCACCCGCCAGTTCCAGCAGAAGGGGACCCTCTCGGATCGCCAGCAGGGCGCCCTCCGGAAGGTCCTCTCCAAGTACGCCGGCCAGATACCCGACTACGAGACGCGTGCCAGCGAGCTCGGCCTCCAGGCACCGTCCGCCGCACCCACACCGGTCGATGCCGTCTGCCCGGAATGCGGCGCCCCCATGCTGCAGCGCACGAACCGCCGCAAGGGTACCACCTTCTACGGCTGCTCGGCTTTCCCGAAGTGCC
>JAAYZO010000966.1 GCA_012514865.1 Lentisphaerota bacterium
ACGCCGACCGCCTTCGCCGTTTACAGCTTCCTCGAGGATACCCTCGGCGTGCGCTGGTTCGCCCCCGGCGCCCTCTGGGAATATGTCCCCAAGGGCACCCCGGGTGAGCTGGCGGTCGAGGTCGCGGAACGGGTGATGGTCCCCGGGACCTCACCGCGCGTCTGGTCGGGCCATGCCTGGACGCCCGACTGGAAGGCGTGGAGTCTGCGCAACAAAGCCGTCCTCAGCGAGGTGGTGCCGCGGCGGCAGTTCCAGAACAACCTTCACCGCGTCTTCCCCTCCGCGACGTACGGCAAGACCCACCCCGAGTACTACCCGCTGATCAACGGCGAGCGCTGGATACCCGGGAAGGACGCCGGCACGCACTGGCGCCCGTGCGAGAGCAACCCCGACGTGCAGCGCCTCACCGTCGAGTTCGCCCGCCGCTGGTTCGACCAGAACCCGAACATCGACAGCTTCTCGGTCGGCATGGACGACATCGCGCGGCTGTGCTCATGCGAGTCGTGCCGGGCCTGGGACCCGGCGCCGGATTCCTACGAGCAACGCCAGTTCTCCAACCGCCACTACACCTTCGTCAATGCCATCGCCCGCGAGATCGCCAAGACCCACCCGGACCGCTACGTCGGCACCCTCATCTACAACATCGCCCGGCAGCTCCCCGAGAAGGTCGACCGCCTCGAGCCGAATGTCTTCGGCTTCATCACCGAGACCAGCGGCGCCTGGTGGATGCCCGGCCAGCGCGAGAAGGACCACGAGCTGACTCGCGAGTGGGCCCGGCGCTGCCAGCACCTGTCGCGCTACGACTACTACGGCTTCGCCTCGATCGGGCCGCGCTTCGTGCCCCACAGCATGGCCGAGCAGATCGCCTTCGACAAGGCCCTCGGCATGGAAGGCATGTATGTCGAGGTCTATACCTTCCTGCCGCATACCGCCCCCATGATCTGGGCCATGGCACGCCTGCAATGGGACCACCGTCAGGACATCGATGCCCTCCTCAACGAGTTCTACCAGGCGATGTACGGCTCCTCGGCCGGCCTGATGAAGCAGTACTTCGACCTCCTCGAGCGCTCCTACACCGTCGAGCGGCCCGGGCGCGGCGCCTGGGAGCACCGCAACCTGCGCAACCAGGCCCTGAGCATCTCGCCCGAGGACCTCGATGCCGGCCTGGCACTCCTCGACCGCGCCACCGCCGCCGCCACGGATGACGACACGCGCCGCCGCATCGACGTGCACCGCGGCGCCCTGCAGTACGCCAGCTACGCCGTCAAGGCCCATGCCCTCTCGTCGAACCTGATTGCCCTGGCGGTGACCGACGAGGCCAGCGCCGTGGCCGCCCTCGAGCAGGCCGAGCGCCTCGCGGCCCTGGCCGCGGAGCGCGAGGTCTTCTGGACCGAAGCCATGGATCGCCAGGACCTCCTCGGCGAGACCCTCCGCGGCCTCGGCGGTATGGGCTACCTGGCCACCGGCCAGATCGCCAGCCTCGAGCGCGGCGGGCCGATCGGGGTGATGAAGGCCCTGGGATGGTACAGCCGCATGGCGCCCGACCAGCTCCAGGCCGTCGCGCGGCGCCTCGCCGAACGCCCCGGCGGCAGCGTCAACGACACCGTCCGCGCCTGGCTCTGGGCCCAGGAGACCAAACCCGAGAACCTCGTCGCCAATGCCGGTTTCGAAAACCGCGCCGCCAATCAGGCCGAGGCCGAGAAGGACTGGTCGACTGCCGGGGCCCCCGCCGGGTGGTCGACCTGGAGTTCCACGCCCGGCACGCGCTTCGAACTCGTTGCCGTACAGGGCCGCGAGGATAGCGTCGCGGCGGCACTGACCGGCGCCGCCAGCTCGGCGTGCTTCCTCCAGACCGTGCCCGCCAAGGCCGGCGAGCGCTTCCTGGTGATGTGCTGGGTCCGACTCGATCCGGCCAGCCAGCCCGGCGCCAGCCACCTCACCGTCCGCTTCCGCGACAGCAAGGGCGCCTGGCACAAACGCCGCGACCTCGAGCCAACCCTGGAGGTCCTCCAGGATGTCGCCGAATGGCAGCCGGTGGTGGTCGTCCTGACCATGCCCGAGGACGGCGGCAGCATGGTCATCATGCCCGGCGCCCGCGGCATGGCTGAGACCGGCCGCGTCTTCTTCGACGACCTGGCCGTCTACCGCCTGCCGGAGACCTTCTGACCGGGCGCTGGTGGCGCGGCCGCTCGTAGGGACGATCGTGGTGGGGTGCTGTCGAGGCCGTTGCGGCTCGTGGACGCCTTCGCGTCTGTGGACACTCGCGCTCCAGCAAGACGTGGCGAGCGGTCGTACGCGTTGTCCTATCCGGCGCCGTCGGCCGGGGCTTTGCAGGGCCGCTGCCCGGGGCGTGGCGCCCCGGACAGCGGCTTCACGGCGTGTCTACCAGCCGAGGTCGCTGAGGACGGCCTTCAGGTAGGCGATGTCCTGCTGGGCGTACCACTCGCGGTCGCCGGCGCGGGGCGCCTCGATGCAGAGCGGCCCGGTGTAGCCCGAGGTCATCAGCAGCCGCATGAACTCGCGGTTGTTGATATCGCCATCGGCGAGGGCGGCGGGGAGGCGGGCGGTGGTGCCGCGCAGGCTGGTGTAGTTCTTCAGGTGGGTGTAGTAGAGGCGGTCGCCGCACTGGCGGATCGCCTCGGCGAGCGCGACCGGCTGCGGGAAGTGCACCGCGTTGCCGTAGTCGAGGTTGATACCGACGGCCTTCGAGCCGATCTGGTCGACCAGCTTGCGGCTCGGCTCGGGGAGGTCGTGCAGGTAGCCCATGTGGGTCTCAAAGGCGAAGCGGAAGCCGAGTTCCTCGGCCAGGGCGCCCAGGCGCTGGAAGCCCTCCGTGGCCCACTGCCAGTGCGTCGGCTGCGCCACCGCCGAGCCCTGGCAGTGGTAGTCCGAGTAGGTCACGCCCTTGGCCGGGTTGAGCAGGGGGCCGGCCATGGTGTTGCAGAC
>JAAYZO010000967.1 GCA_012514865.1 Lentisphaerota bacterium
AGGGCCGCTTCGGCGCGCTGCGCGTGCGCCACGGCGACGCCCCTCTCGCGATTCAGACGGGCAATGAAGGCGACCGTGAGGCCCCCCAGCAGCAGCGCCACCGCCGCGCCGGCCGCGACCGCGCCGCGGTGGCGCGACACGTAGCGCCGGAGGCGGTACACCGTGGTCGGACGGCGCGCCGACACCGGGTGGCCGCTGAGCACCGCACGAAGGTCCGCCGACAGCGCCGCGGCGGACTGGTAGCGCCGGTCGGGCTCTTTCGCGAGCGCCTTCAGCAGCACCGCCTCCAGGTCGGCCGGCATGCGCGCCAGGCGGCCTGGCGGCGGCGGGTCCTGCGTGCGGATGCGCTCCAGCACCGCCGGCAGCGGCCCGGAGAGCTCCGTCGGCGGGCGGCCGGTGCAGAGGCGGTACAGCATCACGCCCACGGCATACAGGTCGGTGCGCACGTCGAGGAGGTCGCGGTCGCCGAGGGTCTGCTCCGGCGCCATGAACGCCAGTGTCCCGCAGAGCCCGCCGGCGCCGCTGACCACGCTGAACTCCGCCGCCTCGGCAGTCAGCATCGTGGCCAGGCCGAAGTCGAGGATGCGCGGCTGGCCGCGGCCGTCGACCAGGATATTCGCCGGCTTCAGATCGCGATGCAGGATGCCGCGGCGGTGCGCCGCCTCGATGCCGTCGCAGACCCGCGCCATCAGATCGACCACCGCGCGCATGCCCAGGTGCTGAGCGTGGACGTACTCATCCAGCGGCAGGCCGTCGACCAGCTCCATGGCGTAGTACAGCACGCCGTCCTGCTCGCCGGCCTGATACACCGGCACAATCGCCGGATGCGACAGCTTCGCCACCAGCGCCGCCTCGCGCACAAAGCGCGAACGCGCCTCGCGGCTGGCCATAGAGGACCCCGGCAGGACCTTCAGAGCCACCTCGCGGCGCAGGCTGAGCTGCTCGGCGCGGTAGACCTGCCCCATGCCGCCCGAGCCCAGCAGCGCGCCCAGGCGGAAGTCGCCCAGAACCGCTTCGCCCGGGACCGCCCCGGCGCTGTCGACCGTTCCCGGCATGGCCACTCCTCACGCACGAATGCCACGGTCGTTCATCACACCACGCACACGGCCTACGGCACTACTCTACCACGCCTCAACCCGGCGCGGCGGCATGGCAACCCGGCGGCGCGGCGTCATATTCCCCGCTCCGGCGACGCGCCGACCGAACGGTGCCCATGCGTCCCGGACCACAGACGCCCGACGACCCTTTAACTTAATACCCATAGGACCGGCCGACGCGGCCCGACACGACATGACCTGTTCCCCCTACCGACTGAGCGTGATGGCCCTGGCCGCGGCTGCCGGCATGCTGTGCGCGACGACGCCGTCCGCGGCCGCCGCAGAGGATGCGCTGCGTGTCGCCGCTCCGGATGAGCGCCCGGTGCGGCCCTACCGCGGCCTGACCTACACCGCGGATGGCATCCGCGAGGTCCGCGCCGTGGCCCGCGACACCGCGCGCGGCCGGATCTTGGCGGGCGAGATCCTCGAGAGCGTCCGGCCCTGGCTGGCGCTTTCGGACGACGCCGTCCGCGCCCTCCTGCCGGCGCCGGACGCGACCCTGGCCAGCGGCGTTGCCGGCGATCCGCAGACGAATCAGAGCTGGCCGCCGGCGGGCCGTGGCGAAGGCATGTGCAGCTTCGACCGGCCCGGGACCGTGCGCTCGCCGCACACCGGCGATGTCTACGGCGACGCCCCGGCGGGGGCGCCCTTCCACGACCCCGGCGACGGCTGGGTGCGCCCGGCCGACGGCCGCCGCTTCTACTTCAGGGGCATCTGGAACTTCTGGATCATCGGGCAGCTCCATGCCGCCGTCGACGCCCTGTCCCTGGCCTATATGCTGACCGGCGACGAGCGCGTCGCCGAGCGCGGCCTGCTCATCCTCGACGAGCTGGCCACGCTGAAGGCCCGCCGCGGCGAGGACCCCGGCCTCATCGATGGCGCCTCCTACGGCGCTGCCAACAAGCACGTCCTCGGCTACTCCGGCAATGGCGCCAACAGCCGCATGTTCGACACGGCGCTGGGCGTCGACCTCCTGGCCGGCTCGGCGGCAGCCCGGCGGCCCGCGCGGGGCGCGCCGGGTCTTTCCATTCTGGAGAACCTCCGCGAGAACTACTTCAGCATCTACGAGCGGTCGTACAAAGAGAGCCGCCACACCCTCTACAACCACACCACCGTCCTCTTCGCCAACCAGATCGCTCAGGCGGTGCTCTTCGGCCGGCCGGACGACCTCGCCGAGGGCATCGAGGTGATCACGGTCTGGCTCGAGCAGTGCCTCACCCGCGACGGCCAGTACTACGAGAACGCCGGCGGCTACGAGCGCGTCGGCGTCGACTACGCCGCCACCATGATGCTGCCCCTGGAGAACTACCGCCCGCAGAACTACGACAACCCATCCGACTACCCCGACCCGTCGACGTACCCGTTCGGCCTGCGCTTCGGCAACGACCCGCGCTGGTACTCGGCGGCCTTCCTGATGAAGTACCGCATGATGGCCAGCGGCCGCATGATCGCCTTCGGTGACATGTGGGAAGACCGCCTGGTCATCCCCGGCCAGACGCGCGAGTGGGACCCGCGTCTGTGGTGCTCCTTCGCCCGCCTGCTCTACCGGCAGACCGACAACCCGGCCTGGAAGAAGGAGATCGCGCGGCGCTACTGGAGCCTCCCCGAGGCGGTCCGCAACGAGGCGGTCCTGTCGACCATCGCCGGCCTGGGCATGAGCCAGTGGCTGGAGCCGGCACGACCGGCCGTGGCGCCCCCCGAGACCGCCTCGCTCCTCCAGACCGACTCCGACCTCATCCCCGGCAAGATGATCGCACTCCTGCGCGGCGGCCGGGGCAGCGACCACCGCGCCCTCTTCCTCTCGGGAAGCGTCCACTACAGCCACGGCCACGACGACCAGATGGCCTTCCTGCTCTATGCCAAGGGCATGTGCCTGACCGGCACCTACGGCTACCCGTCCGCCGGCAGCCCGACGCACCGCGGCTGGGCCATCAAGCCGGCCTCGCACTGGTCGCTGGTCGTGAACGAGGACCTCCCCGCCCCGCGCTACCCGGCCAAGAACGCGCCGCCGGCCAGCCTGCAGGCGTGGGTGCCGCGCCTCAACGGCAGCGCCTGCCAACTGGTCGAGATGTCCAATCCCTTCCTCTGGCGGGACCGCATCGCGCCGGATATGACCGAATACCGCCGGCTGCTCTGGATGGTCGATGTCTCGGACGAGGACTTCTACGTCATGGATTTCTTCCGCGCCACCGGCGGGCGGACGCACGACTACCTCTGGACCGGCCAGTGGCTCGACCAGCCGGATCCCGCCGCGGGCTTCGCGGTCCAGGGCATCGACCCGGAGCCGGTGCCGCGGGCCTGGACCCTCGCCGGGCTGAACCGGCGCTGGCGCGAGGCCGCCTTCAACGCCCCCGGCCGGAGCTGGGCAGAACTCCTCGAGAATGGCAAGACCGGCAGGATCAGGGCCGAGGGCATCCCCAGCGACGTGCCGGCCGACTCCCGCGACTGGAATCCGCCCCCCGAGAATGGCTACGGCTTCATCTACGACCTGCGGCGCCAGGCGACCGCGGCGACCTGGTCGGCCACCTGGGACCTCATCGACAGCCGCCACACCATGCGCCTGACCATGGTCAACAACGAGGACCAGGAGGCGATGACGGCGCGCAACCCCGCCAGCGAGGCCGGGCGCTTCCATAGCATGGTCATCGCCCGACGCAGCGGCCGTGCGCCTCTGCAGAGCCGCTTCGCGGCCCTGGTCGAGGCGGCGCCGTCCGGCCAGTGGCCGGTGCGCGAGACCGAGCGTCTCGCGGTGCCGCCGGAGGTGGGCATGGGCGTCCGCATCGTCCTGCGCCGCGGCGCGAACGACGTCCTGCTGGCCGGCGCCACGCCCGCCAGCGCCATCGAGGCCGGCGACGTCCGCCTGAACGGGGCGCGCGGCTTCGTGCGCCGGGACCCGTCCGGCGCGGTCGCCGAGATGATCCTCCATGAGGGCACCGCCCTCAGTGCCGGCGGCGTCGCCCTGGCCTTCGACGAGCCGGCCTGGTCCGCCAGCGTCGTCGAGGTCATCCCGAGCGACACCGACAACCAGGTCGTCGTCGACCGGCCTCTGCCCTGGACCGCGCGCCTGCAGGGCCTCCCGGTGGTCTTCGCCGGGGTGCCGGACCGTGCGGCGCCGGACTGCCTCCAGGACGAATCCTACCGCCTGGAGCAGGCCGTGCCCGAGGGCCGCGGCGCCCGTCTGCACTTCGGCTCGCAGCGGATCGTCGCGGCGCGGGTGCTCGTCGAGGCCATCGACGAGGATGGCGGCGTCACCAGCACCTGGCCGAACGAGGTCCGGGGCGGCCGCTTCGCCGACACCGGGCTGTTCACCGGCCGCCGCGTCGCCGTCCGCGGCGAGCCCGACCGCGCCACCTGGGTGGCCGCCTATCCCTCGAGGCGGACCTTCCAGCCCGCCGAGAAAGGGCTCTTCAGGCCCGGCGACCGCCTCGAGTTCCACATGCTCCAGAGGGGCGACCGCGCCCGTCTGCCCCACCTGGCCAGCCTGCGGCGGACCGGCGCCGCGACCTGGGAGCTCTGGGCAACCGGCGAGGTCACGGTGCGCCTGCCGGCCCGGGACGGGCAGACCCTGCAGACCGCCGGCGGCGCCGTCCTGGCCACCGCCGCCGGCGGCCAGGTCGCCTGCCGCATCGCGGTTCACCACGACAACGCCGAGCCGACCCGGCTGCAGCTCGTCACGCCCTGAACCGTCGCCGCCGGACGGGGCCGGCCCGGGCGGCGCAGCAGCGAGGCATGGCAACCTGGATGCTTGGAGCAGCTGGATCATCCACGAAGCGCGGGTGCGTTCTCTACGACCGACGCACCCGAGGACGGCACTGGAGGACAGCCCCACCATGACCACCGATCTCAGAACCAAGCCCGACGCCGCCACCGCCATGCATGCCTGGGAGGCCTTCTGGCGGGGCGAACGCCGCCAGCCGCTGGTCGCGGCGGTCCTGCCGAAGCCCGGCGTCGAAGTGGTCGACAAGCCGAACCCCTACCTCTGGGGACCCGACCTCGATATCGATGCCTTCACCACTCAGGCCCAGCGCTGGGCAGAGACCCACGACTTCCTCGGCGCGGCCCTGCCCTTCCTCTATCTCGAGTTCGCCGCTGACCAGTTCGCCACCTTCCTCGGCGCCGATCTGACCTTCCCCAACCCCGGCGAGGGCGGCTGGCCGATCCACACCGTGGCCGACTGCCCGCTCTCTGAGGTCCACATCGAGTTCAGCCCCTCCGGGCGCTGGTGGGACCTGATCGCACGGCTGGCCGCCGCGCTCACCGACCGCTGCGGCGACAGCCTGCTCCTGGCCGGCCCGACTCTCAGCGCCAATCTGGATGTCCTCGTCGCCCTGCGCGGTGCCCAGACGGTGCTGATGGACCTTATCGACGCGCCGGAGGAGATGAAGCGCGTCCTGTCCGAGATCTGCACCGCGCAGGCCCAGGCGGTAGCCGCCCTCGGCGACCTCCTCGACTACGAGCACCGTGGCAGCATCAACCGCCATGGGATGTACAGCAGGGGCCCCATCAATGTCCTGCAGTGCGATTTCTCCTGCATGATCAGCACGGACATGTTCCGCGAGTTCCTCGTGCCCTGCCTGGAGGCCGAGATGGCGACCTACGCCGCCGTCGAGTACCACCTCGACGGCCCCGGGGCGCTGCACCACCTCGAAGCCCTCTGCGCGCTCGACCGCCTCGACATCGTCCAGTGGGTCCCCGGCGCCGCCGACGAGCACCGCGACTGGTCTGACCTGTACCGCCGCATCGACGCCCTGGGCAAAGGCCAGATCCGCGGTGGCCGCGCCGAGGCGCTGGAGCGCTGGGCGGGGGAGCTGACGACGCGCCGGCTGTTCTGGAACCTCGGCGGCGCCGACCGCCGCCAGGCGGAGGCGGTCCTGGCGCGGTACGCCGAGGGCTGACGCCCGCGCGTGAAGCCTCGCGGCGGGGCGCGGTGCCGAGTCCGGGGTCCGAGTGCCGCGTTCACGCGGCGGTGCGCGCCGTGGCGTCACCCCGGCGCAACCCCGGATGTTGCCGCGGCCTGAAGGCGCGCGGCACGCTTCCGGCCGAGGCCGGTACTCTGACAGCGAAGGCGCTGCGAGCGATGATTCGCCATGCGGTATCCGGCGTTCTACGCCGGCGAAGCTGCTGTAGCGGCGGCTGTCCTCAGCCGCGACGCCTGGGAGCGCCGAGCGTCGGCTCGGCATCCCCCGGGCGCCGTGGACGGCGCCCGGAAGAGGTCCACGGGCGGCGCCGCGGACCTACTTGCCGCGCCGGGGTGCGGCATCCGCCGCCGTGGACCGCCTCGCCGCGGCGGGGCGTTCCCGCCGCGGCAGTCGCGCCATCGACTCAGCGCAGGACGGCGATGTCGCCTTCGGTCGAGATCGCCAGCACGGCGCCGTCGGCGAGAGCGCGCAGGTCGGCGACGGCGCCACTCAGGCGGCCGCTGGCCAGGACCGCGCCGTCGGCGGCGAGGCGCACCACGTTGCCGTCGACGGCGCCGACCCAGCAGGTGCCGTCGGCCAGGCCGCGCACGACCATGGCGCTGTCGCTCAGGGCACGGCTCCAGAGGCGTTCGCCGGTGGCGGCGAAGCGGTAGACGTAGCCGTTGTTGGAGGCCACGAGGATGTCCTCGCGGCCGGTGCTGCCGGGGACCGCCACCGGCGAGACCATGCGCACGGCATCGCCGGTGTCGAAGACGGCCAGGCTCTGGCCGCCGGGTTCGTAGACGTGCACCTTGCCGTCATCGGCGCCGGCCACGACGTTGCGTTTGCCGTCGCCGCGCGCGGCGCTGTGCAGCGCCCGGCAGCCGCGGCCGAAGCCGCCGCCCCAGAGCTTCCGGCCGTCGGCCGAGAGCACGGTCATCCAGAAGTACTGCGTGCCGCAAAGCAGCTCGGGGGTGCCGTCGCCATCGATGTCGCCGGCCTCGACGATGCGGGTCGGATGCACGACCTCGAAGTTCCACAGGGCCTTGCCGCCACGATCCAGCGCATAGACGCGCCAGTTGTCGCAGCCCGCGACAATCTCAGGCTTGCCATCGCCATCGAGGTCGACACAGCGCACCACGGTGCAGATGGCGCGGCGGCGGTAGAACTCGAAGGCCGAGGTCCACACCGACGTGCCGTCCAGGCGCACGGCGCGCAGAGCGCTGTCGTCGCAGGCCAGGAGCAGCTCGTCGGTGCCATCGCCGTCGAGATCGAGCGCGGCCAGGTCGTGCACCGGTACGCCGACACTGAACGACCGCAACACGCGGCCGGCGGGGCTGTACTGCACGACATCGCCGGACTGGCTGCCCACGGCCAGGACCGTCTCGCCGCCCGCCCGCACCAGGGTCGCCTTCGTGAAGACACTCCGCAGCGACGGCCAGTCGACACCCCCCGAAGGACTGCCGATGATCTCGATCTCGTTGATGTAGATGGCCGTCCCGGCCTGCGGCCTGAGGACGATCCGCGCGGCCTTCGCCTCCTGGTCGCCGAGGCTCAGCGCTGTCACCACCGGCTTGCCGAAGTCCGGATGCGTCTCGCCCGAGGCGTCGTGACGCACCGCCTCACGGAGGCCCTCCGGGCGGCCGTCGGCGCTGATCAGGATCTCGGCACTGTCGAGCTTGTAGGCCGTCTGCTTGGTGGACTTCGAGGCCCACCAGAGCTTCAGGCGGACCTCCGACAGGCGGCATGAGACCGGGAAGGCCAGGTCGAGAGTGACCGTCTCGTCGGCCTGGTACATCACCGAGTTCTCCATGCCCGTGCCGCTGCCATCGGCGACCGCCGTGAGGTCGTTGGCCAGGTGGGTCGCGAAGACATTGCGGGCGGAGGGCTCGGTGCCCGAGAGGACCCACGGGAAGGACGGACGGTGCTCGGGGGCAGTCAGGTTGAACGGCGCCAGCGGCGGCATCGCCGCGGGCCGCGCGCCGGCCTGGTAGCCGACCCGGCCGTCGCCGCGCAGGCGCTGCTCGCGCCAGACGACCGTCGCGGGCTCGCCCGCGGTGGTCGACGCCGCTGACACGTAGGGCGCGGGCTCACCCGGCACCCCCGCCGTCGCGGCGGCGGTCACCTCCAGAACGCCATCCTGCCAGCGCACGACATGCGCACGGCGACCCGTGTCGACACGCCAGGCCGTGCCCTCGCCGCTCAGCGCCCACGGCGACACACGGCCATCGGCGGCGCCATGCCACAGCGCCGCCAGGACCACCGCCTCGCCGGCGGCCAGCGAGCCCTCGAAGCCGTTGTCGAGCACATGCGCCAGGGGCTTGGCATAGGGGTACGACTCCCAGCCGTTGCCGAGGCTCTCGTCGACCCGTATCGTCACCCCCTGCCCCCCCGCACACTGCACCCGCAACGCCGGGCCCTGCTGCTCGAGCATCATGCCGTCGGCGCAGGGCGTCGTCTCGCCCAGGCCATTCCAGCGCTGCCGCAGGCGGAAGGTCCGGTCGGCCTTGGCACGCAGCTCGTCGAGGACCAGCAGGGCCTCGTCGGCCTTGACCCAGATCAGGTGCCGCGTCCAGTCCGCCGGGCCGTAGTCGCGCGCCCGCAAGGAGAACCACCCATACTCGGCGGTCTCGCCGGAGCCCATCAGCTCCATGTAGTCCGGCAGGGCGAAGGCCTCGCCGTCGACCAGCATCAGGAGTGAGTTGTGGTACTTCTGCTGGTTCTTGATATACTCGTTCTCCATCAGCCAGTTACGGCCGTACTGCGAGTAGCGCAGGAGGCTGTTGGCGTCGGCGTGACGGTGGCCGCCGTTGTTGACGCCGTCGACCAGGACATACAGCGCCGCCGGGTCGAGCCGGCCACGGAAGGCGGCCTTGTCCACACAGCGCTCCAGCGGCGGGTTATTGCCCTCCTGCTTGACCGTCCGGAAGTAGCTCTCGTCCAGCGGAATGACCGTAACGCCGTCGAGGGCCGTCGGGACCGCAGCCTCGACCGGCATCCAGAAGCGCCCCGGGCGCCGGCTCGGGAGGCGCGCGCTCTTGAGGTTGAGGAGGTAGCCGGCCAGGGGGTCGCGGGTGGCGGCGTACATCATCTGCAGGACGATCATCTCGGAGCCCGACGAGGCCCAGCCGCTGGAGTCGCCATAGGGCGCCTGGGCGCCGAGGTTGTCCATGGTCGTGCCAAGAGTCTTCAGCATCGTCGCGGCCGTGCCGCTGGTGAAGAAGGCGTCGTCGGGCGTGGCCATGGCGTGCACGAGCACGTGATGCCAGGTCAGCCACTGGTAGCTGTTGCAGTCGTCGTGGACCTTCCCGGACGTGTTCTGGCGTCCGAAGTTGTAGGCGACGATGTGCTGCCACATCTCCGGGGCTTTGATCTCCGGGTAGTACTTCCCGAAGTAGAAGGCGCCCATCATGGTTCCCAGCGTGGCAAAGGTGAGGTGGTTGCTGACCACGCCGGTGCCCCTGAGGCCACCCGCGGCCTCGGCGACGATCGCTTCGTTCAGCCAGCGCAGGATCATCTGC